>DATBCR010000208.1:0-12673 GCA_036270375.1 Pseudonocardiaceae bacterium
GGCGGAGCGGCGCGGGCGGACGAGCCGGCCGGGCTGCTCAGCCCACTGCGGACGCAGGCGGCCGGCGAGGTGCTGGCCGATCGGATCATGACCGCGATCGCGCTGGGCGAGTTCGCCCCAGGGCAGCGGTTGCCGGCGGAACGGGAGCTGGCGGCACAGCTCGGAGTGAGCCGCACGACCGTGCGGGACGCGCTGGCCAGGGTCGTGGGCAGCGGGTTGCTCGAAGTCCGCAGAGGACGGTCGGGTGGTGCGTTCGTGCGGCGGCCGTGGGCGACGGACTCCGCGCGGGCGGTGCGGGCGACGCTTGGGTCGAGGTGGGACGAGTTGGAGAGCACGTTCGACATGCGGCATCTGGTCGAGGCGCTGGTCGCGCGGACGGCGGCGGAGCGGCGGGACGGTGCGGACAGTCGGGAGATCCGGGCGGCGTTGCGGGAATACGAGGACGCGGTCGATCTGCCGGCGGCCCAAGCGGCTGATCTTCGGTTGCACCACGCGATCGCGAAGGCGGCGAAGAACCCCAGGTTGTTGGCGGTTCGGGAGCAGTTGTTGTCCGAGGTCAGTTTCGGGTTCGCGGTCGAACCGTTCACGGCGGAGGTTTACGCGAGGGCGTTGCCGCAGCATCGGCAGTTGGCGGAGGCGGTGACCAGTGGGGACGCGGACGCGGCTTGGGAAATGGGGCGTCAACATTTCGCTATTACGCATGACGAGTTGCGGGCCGCGTTGGTGCGGGCGGTTAACGGTGGAGACGACGCCGGGGATGAGTCGGGGACCGGGACGGTGGTGAGCGGCAACGTGGGTGGGTAACGCTCTGGGTCGCCGGATAATCGCAGCCGGCGACCAAGACTGTCATCGGGTGACGCGAAGTCGTAAGCAATGGGCTCTTGTGGACCGGGCGGCGCGCATCTATGGTCTGCCCACTAGACCATTTGGACCCGGGAGCGCCCGATGACCCAACTCGCCGACCACGACCAAGGACTGCGCCGGGGAGCCATTGGCCTCCGGGAGGTGCTGTTACAGAGCATCACCGCGATGGCGCCCGGTGCCGCGATCGCCGCCTCCATCCCCGCCGGTGCCGCCTTCGCCGGTGGCGCACTGCCACTCGCCGTCATCGTGGCGATGGTGGCCTGCCTGTTCGCCGCGTTGTCCATCGCCGAACTGGCTCGACATCTGCCGGCCGCCGGATCCGTGGCCACCTACTCCAGTCGTGGGCTGCATCCGATCGTCGGGTTCCTGGTGGCCTGGGGTTACGTTTTCGTCGAAGCTCTCGTGCCGACCCTGCTGTTCCTGCAACTCGGCTTCACGACGGCCGGCACGCTGCACGCCCAGTGGCATGGCTATCCGGCCAACCTCTGGTGGCCGTGGGCCCTGCTCGGTGCCCTGATCGTCGGGGTCGCCGGATTCTGGGGCGCCCGCGTCTCGGCCACCATGGGCACCATTCTCGGCGCGTTCGAGATCGTCGTCTTCGTCGTACTGGCGGCGCTGCTGATCATCAAATCCGGCGGCGCCAACACGCTCTCCGTATTCGGCACCTCGCACACCCCGGCCGGGCACCTCGGATTCACCGGAGTCATCGCGGGATCCGTCTACACCGTGCTCGCGTTCTCCGGATTCGAGGCCGCCGCGCCGCTCGCCGAGGAGACCAAGGACCCGCGCCGCACCATTCGCAAAGCCGTTGTCGGTGCCACGCTCGGGATCGGCATCGTCTATATCTTCACCACCTATGCCGTCTCCGTGTTCGTCGGACCGGACAAGTTCGCTTCGTTCGGCACTGACGGACCGCTGTCGTGGGAAGGGATCGCGCGGTCGTCGTACGGGCTGTTCTGGGTTCTGGTGTTCTTCGCGATCATCAACTCCACCATCGCGAACGCCAACGCGGGCGCGAACGTCTCCACCCGCACCGCCTACGCACTGGCCCGTGTCGGCATTTTCCCCAAAGCGCTGACCAGGATCCACCCCGTGCACCGGTCACCGGTCGTCGCGATCGGGGTGCAGTTCGTGATCGCCGTCGTGGTCACATTGTTCCTGGGGTTCTTCTATGATCCGGTCACCGCGTTCGTGCTTGTCGCCACCGTGATCGTCGTGGTCGTTGTCGCGGTGTACATCGTGGTCAACGCCGCCTGTATCGGGTTCTTCACACGATTCCGGCGCAATGAGTTCAACTGGATCATGCACCTGGTGTTCCCGGTACTCGGCATCGCCGCGTTCGTGCCCGCGCTGCTGGTCGCGGCGGGACTGCCGGTGTTCTCGTTCGTCACGCCGCTCACGCCGCCGATCTCCTACGCGGGGCCGATCGTCGGTGGCTGGATGCTGATCGGCTTGGTATACCTGGCCTTCCTGTGGAAACGTCATCGTCAGCGCGTCGTCGACACCGGCCTGGTGCACCTGGACGCGGCCGAGACACCCGAGGAAGTCCCCGTGGAAGGGGTGCAATGAGCGAGGTGCGCACTTTTACGCCGTCGCCCGATCAGTACGTCTGGACGTTCGGCGGTGCCCCTCCTCTTGCCCGCATCCGACCCGGCACGATTCTGGAGGTCTTCACCGAGGACTGCTTCGCCGGCCGGGTCCGCACGGTCGACGACCTGGTGACCGAAGTGTGCGAGTTCCCGTTCCTCAACCCGCAGACCGGCCCGTTCTACGTCGAGGGCGCCGCGCCGGGCGACACGCTGGCCGTGCACTTCGTGTCGATCGAGCCGGCGCGGGACTGGGCCGCCTCCACCACCGTGCCGCTGTTCGGGGCGTTGACGTCCACACACACCACGGCGACACTCCAGCCGCCGCTGGCGGAACGGGTCT
Organism: Pseudonocardiaceae bacterium; assembly: GCA_036270375.1. GTDB lineage: Bacteria > Actinomycetota > Actinomycetes > Mycobacteriales > Pseudonocardiaceae > DATEPR01. The sequence goes on from DATBCR010000208.1 coordinate 2,794, forward strand.
GGATCTGGGAACTGGACCGGACACGGCGGACGTGTGCGTTCACGGCCCGGGACAACGACATCCGGGTCGAGCTGCCGATGGATCCGATGCACGGCACCGTCGGCGTGGCACCGGCCAACCTCGAAGTGCGGTCCGCGCTGGTGCCGGACGCGCACGGCGGCAACATGGACACGCCGGAGATGCGGGCCGGCGTCACGTGCTACCTCGGCGTGAACGTCGAAGGCGCACTGTTCAGCCTCGGCGACGGGCACGCAAGGCAGGGTGAGGGCGAAACCTGCGGCGTGGCCGTGGAAACAGCGATGAACTCCGTCGTCATCGTCGACCTCATCAAGGGCCGGGCGACGCCGTGGCCCCGGCTGGAGTCCGACACCCACCTGATGTCCACCGGTTCGGCGCGTCCGCTCGAAGACGCGTTCCGGATCGCCCAGCTCGACCTCGTCCAGTGGGTGGCCGACGAGCGCGGACTGTCCGAACTGGACGCTTACCAACTGCTGTCGCAGGCCGTGGAATCACCGCTGGCCAACGTGTGCGACACGAACTACACGTCGGTCGCCAAGGTCCGAAAGGAATGGCTGCCCAGCGGCGGCGACGATGTCCACCGACGGCTGCGCGAACAGGCTGCCGACTACCTGCGGGGCTGATCGGGGTCAGTCGACGCCTCGCGCGGCCAGTTCGGCTTGGATGTCACCGGCCAGCAGGCGTTCGGCGGCCGGCTCGCCCATGAGCACCGAGTCGAAGTGGGCCAACGTAAGCCCGCGCGTGAACAGGTGGGCCTGGTCGCCGGAACAGAGTTCGGTCATCGGTGGCATGGCCTTCGGAATCCAGGCGGCGTCACCGTCGAACGTCATCGCGCGGGTCGCCTCGTGCACCTGTTCGACGTCGTCCATGAAGTGCAGGTGGTCGGCCCGCCGCAGGACGACCATCCGTCGCGGAGCCGGCGTTCGCGAGAACAGCTCCTCGATACCGTCCAACGGAGTCGACGTGTCGCGGTCGGCGGCCAGGTACAGCGTCGGAACGTCCCTGTCGCTCCAGTGGAAGTCGAGCGTCGCCGGGATCATGCCCGGCAACGGCTTCGCGCTGCCGCCCGGAGCCAACGCCACCACAGCCTTGACGCGCGGCTCGACGTCCGGCGTGGCCAGCGCCGTCCAACCACCGAAGCTGTGGCCGACGATCCCGACCCGGCCGGGATCCAGGTCCGCCGACCGCCAGAGGTCGCCGTCGAGCAGTTCGTCGAGAAGCAAACGGATGTCCGGCACGCGATTCGCGATCAGGGCGTCGATCCGTGCCGCCAACTGCTCGTCGGTGGTAGCGGGAGCCCTGTCCGCCACCACCTCCCAGTGGTCCAGCGCCGCGACCACGTAGCCGTGGCCGCTCAGGTGCGAACACAGGAAAGTGGCCGACCGCCGGTGGCCGCCACTGGGATGGGAGAACACGACCAACGGATACGTGCCCGGCACAGCCGCCGCGTCACGTTCCTCGGCCACGGCGGGATACCAGACCTCACAAGGGAAAACGCAGTCCCGAGCCGGATCGTGGACGGCGCGGGTGGTGACGCCGACCGGGAGCGGGCCCTTGTCGAACGGGTCGTACATGATCGCAGCATGACACCACGCCCCTGAGCGAAACACGGGGTTTCGCTCAGGGCGTGGCGCCGATCGCGTTCAGCTGACGTTGAGTGCCGTGTCGTCGATCACGAAACTCGTCGTGCCGCTGTTGCTGTCCGTCTCGGTGCCGGTGAACAACAGCGTGACGGTCTGTCCGACGTTGCCCGCCACGCTGAACGTGTGCTGGGCGTAGCCGGTGTTGTGGTTGAGGTTGGAGAACGTGCCCAGCGTCGACAACACGTTGCCGCTGCCGTCGAGTACCTGGACGGTGAGCGTGTCGTCGGCCCTGGTCGTGGTGTTCTCCGTGGTGTCGGTATGCAGCCAGAACGAGAACGACGCGGTCGTGCAGCCGGCCGGGATGCTCACACTCTGCGACACGGTGTCGGTGTCGGCGGTACCGTCGCCGTTGAGCCACGCGTCCCACTTGCCGCTGTGCGACGGCTCGTCCGCGGTGTCGTTGTTGATCGGCGACGCGTTCGTGGTGGACGTCTGCGACCACGGCGTGATCGTCGTGCCGCCCTCGAACCCTGGGTTGCCGAGCAGTTGCGCCGCCGTGCAGCCGCCGCCGGCCGCGGTGACCGTGAGGGTGTACGCGGCCGTGTGGGTCGCGCTGGTGCCGGTGCCCGTGATGGTGACCGGGTAGGTGCCGGCCGGGGTGCCGCCGGCGGTCGCGATCGTCAGTGTGCCGCTGGATCCCGCGCTCACCGACGCGGGTGCGAACGACGCCGTGGCACCGGACGGCAGACCGGTCGCGGACAGCGTCACCTGTTGCGCCGCACCGGAAGTCACGGCCGTGGACACCGTCGAAGTTGCCGACGAGCCCGTGGTGACCGAGCCGGAAGCCGGTGCCACCGAGACCGAGAAATCGTTGGTGGCGGGCACGGTCACGGTCAGGCTGTAGGTGGTCGTGTGGCTGCCGGACGCCGCCGTGCCGGTGATGGTGATCGGATACGTCCCCGCCGGGGTGGACGCCGACGTGGCTATCGTCGCCGTCGCGCCGACACCCGATGTGACGCCGGCTGGACTGAACGACGCCGTCGCCCCGCTCGGCAGGCCGGACGCGGACAACGAGACAGCCTCGCCGCCGCCGGACGTGATCGCGGTGGAAACCGTTGCCGTCGCTGACGATCCGGCGGTCACCGAGCCCGATGCCGGGGACACGGACAGCGAGAAGTCGTTGCCCGGCTGGGTTCCGCCGTCGAGTGCGCCCTGCAGTGCGCCGGCAAGCACCGCGCTGCCGGACATGTCGAGTGCCGGCTCGCTGGTCTGCCACGCGCGGACGTCGTCGACGTATTCGCTGCCGTGGCCGGTGAATGTGGTCGTCGAGTCGTTCTCGCACTTGCGCATGCCGCTCTGCAGCGACCCGAGCCCACCGCTGAAGTTGCCGGTTCCGTTGGGGCCGTTGACAACCGCGCCGGTTTCGATGTTTCCTGTGCCATTGAGAGAGCCGGCCAGGTTGGCGAGCTGCGACTGCATGCAGTTCGGGAACGTGGTGCCGACGCCGACCATGAAGCTGCTGCCCCACGCGTTGCCGCCGAGCAGCCAGTCGCGCTGCTCACCGGCGAACGTGGCGAACTGCGTGTCGCCGCTTGCCTTGCGGTACAGGGCTTCGGTGGAGATGAAGCCGAAGGTGTGCGAGTCGACGTCGAAGTCGGCGAAGTTGCCGCCGGCACGGAAGATGTCCGCAGCCGAGACCGTGGCCGCCGATGAGACCTGCGCCTTCAGGTTGGCGATCAGGGCCGCGGGGGTGACGGCGAGACCGGACGGGTTACCGGCGTTGGCCATCGCGGTGATCAGGTCGGCGTGCGCGAGGGCGCTGGTGTCGTAGAGGTTGAGGGTGTCGTTGCCGGAATCGTTTGCGATGTAGGTGGATGCCCACGTGGCCGCCTGCGTCACGAACGGCATGAAGGTGGCACTCGGCGCGCCGAGTGCCTGCTGTGCCAACGCGATCTCGGTCGCGCCGAGTTCCATTGCGTCGTGCCACGCGGACGTCGGGTAGTAGGCGTTGGGCACGGCCGATTCCACTGTGCTGCCGGGGCTGGTGTTGGCCATCGCCCACAGCGACGTCGCGTTGGACAGTTCGGTCGCGGCCTGGGTCGGGTTGGTGGTGGCGTCGGCCTGCGCCGCGAACGCGAACGCGGCGGCGACGCGGCCGACGAGGTCGGGGTCGATCTTGGCACCGGGTGCCGCGGCCTCGAAGACCGGGCGGTGCGCCGCGGCGAAGTTGTCGCCGCTCGTGGTGTCGGAGTCGTCCGCCTGTGGCAGGCGCCACAGGTCATGATCGCCGAAGAACGTCGTCTCGTTGCCGCTGCCGATGCCGACCTGCAGGTACAGCGTCTTCGTCGACGGGTTCCACATCTTGTTCAGGTACGACGTGCCGAACTGGGCTTCGCTGGTCAGCGACGCTGGGGCGGCCGAGCCGAGCGCGCGGGCGGACGCGTAGAGCAGGTCGTCGGCGTAGGACGTGGTGAACGTGAACTTGAGGTAGTCGCCCGCGTCGAACCAGCCGCCGGTCACGTCGACAGGGCCGCCGATCTTGGTGAGCGTGTTGCCGACGATGACGTCGCCGTTGCCACCGGAGGAGAACGTCGGGATCTTGTAGATGCTCGCGCTGGCGTCGTTGAGATGCGACGGCTGGCGGTTCAGGGCGCCCGGGATCACGTTCGGACCGTCGTGGCGGGCCTGGAAGAACGTCACGCCGTCGTTCATGAGAGTGCCGTAGAGGGCACCGGCGTCCTCGACCTGGAACGTGTCCGAGCTTGCCGCGACCGCGCCGCTGACCGTGACGTGGTAGCTGCCGTTCGCGGTCACGGACGAGAAGTCGATCGGGTAGACGTCCGGGAAGGCCGAGTTCCAGTTGCCTCGGCTGGTGGTGCCGACGCTGCCGCTGGCCACGGTCGCGCCGGCGGAGTCCAGCACCGTGAAGTGCTCGCCGGACACGGCGGCACTGGTCATGAGGTAGGCGATCTTGGTGTCGCCGGGCGCGTAGCCGAGTTGGTCGGTGCGTAGCAGGCCCGTGGTCGCGGCCTGCGCGCTGACGGCCGGCAGCACCGCGATGGCCAGTCCGGCGGCCGCGGTGAGTGTCAGCAGTGTGGTGCGGTGTATGCGATGGCGGCTCTGCGATCCCATACTGGCTCCTCGGGAGACATAGTTAGCAAGTCTTCCTTACTCAATTGAGCCACAGAGTACGGAGCAGGTCACATACGGTCAAGACAGCGTTCGGGGGCTATCCGAACGTGAAGTCGTAGGCCTGGACGCCGCTGGTCACGGACAGTGTGAGCAGGGCACGGGCGCCGGCTCCGGTGGCGAGCGTATAGAGCTTCGGCACGCCGGAAATGGTGAGTGTTGTCGTAGTTTTTCCGTTGATCTGCACGGTGACCGTGCCGCTGCCGCCGAGCACGAGATACGCGACACGGGCCTGGTAGCTCAGTTCCAGCCTGGCGTCCGCGCCCGCGGTGATCGCCTCGGAGCCGTCGGTCCAGGTACCCGCAAGCGCGAACGTGTCCGGTTGCAGCGTCGCGGGGAACTGGTGGGCCTGCGCGGCGTCCTGTGCCGGGGCGGTGCCGCTGACGTGCAGCGGAGCGTACTGATAGCCGAGGTACGTCTCGGCGGTCTGCTGCTCGGTCGGGGTCGCGTCGGAGATTTCCGTTGCCCTCGGCAGGTTCTGGCCGGTCTTCGTGCCGGACAGCAGTTGCCGGATGAGTTCCTCGGTTGTCGCGTAGCCACCCTCGCCGAAGGCGACGTGCCGGATCATGCCGCTCGGGTCGATCAGGTACTCGGCCGGCCAGTACTGGTTGCTGTAGGCGTTCCAGGTGCCGTAGTCGTTGTCGATCGCGATCGGGTACCGCACGCCGAGGGTGGCCGCCTGCGCGCTGATGTTCGACGTGACGTGCTCGAACGCGAACTCCGGGGTGTGCACGCCGATCACGACCAGCCCGTCGTTCTGGTACGCGCGGTACCAGGCCTCGACGTGCGGAAGGGCGCGCTGGCAGTTGATGCAGCTGTAGGTCCAGAAGTCGATCAGCACCACCTTGCCGCGCAGCGCGGCCAGGGTCAGCGGCTGGTTGCCCGGCGTGTTCAGCCAGCCGGTGATACCGGCGATGGCCGGTGCCGGGCCGCAGTTCTCCAGTGCCGGGCCGCCCTCGGTGCAGGTGCCGCCGTCGCTCGCGGCGGCCGCGCCCGGGCCGTTCGTGCCGCCGGTGGTGAGTTGGTGGAGATGGTTGGCGGCGTTGGGGTTCTGTTCGACCGAGTTCTGCAGGGCCGTGGTGTAGCCGGGGACGCTGCGCTGTAGGCCATCGGTGACGTTGAATCCTATTAGGACGGCGATGACGATCATCAGCGAGCCACCGACGATCCGCAGCTGCCGTGCTTTGCCGCGTAGCACACCGGTTCTGCGCGCGATGGCGTCGCCTGCCACGGCCAGGACGAGCAGCGGCACGCCGACGCCGACGCCGAACGCGGCGGTCAGCACGATCGCGCCGAAGCCGATCCGGTGCGTCGCCCCGACGACCGCGATCGTGGCGAGGACGGGACCCGCACAGGGCACGAACAGCAGCCCGAGACCGAGGCCGAGCACGAGGCCGTTGCCGTCCGGGTTGACCTGACGGCCGCGGATCCGGGTGAACGGGCGTTCCAGCAGTTCGCCGAACCTGGTCCAGATCAGACTCGTGCCGATGAGAACGAGGACCGCGATACCGGCGTCGCGGAGCAGGTCCTGGGGCAGGTGCAGGGCGCTGAGCAGGAGCGAGCCGAACAGCGTTGCGACGCTGAAGCTCAGTACGAGGCCCAGCACAACACCGTACGGCCGCCATGACCGGCGGGTCTCGGTCGCGTCTTCGTCCGTCTTGCGGCTGGTGCCTGCGGTCAGGACCACCGGCAGCACCGGCAGGACACACGGCGAGATACTTGTGATCACGCCGGCGAGGAACCCGACTACGATCAACGTGATCATGTCTACAGCGTACTTCGGCGCGTGTCTGGTCGCGGTTACTGATCTCTTACGACATGCCGCACCGCGGGCCGTGATCGTAAACTCGGCACATGGCGAGATATTTCGACGTGCACCCGGACAACCCGCAACGGCGGACGATCACCCAGGTCGTCGACATCGTGCGCGCCGACGGACTGATCGCCTACCCGACCGACTCGTGTTTCGCCTTCGGCTGCCAGCTCGGCAACAAGGACGGCATCGACCGGATCCGCGCCATCCGGCACCTGGACGACCGGCACCATTTCACCCTGGTCTGCCAGGACTTCGCGCAGCTCGGGCAGCTGGTGTACGTGGACAACCGGATATTCCGGGCGATCAAGGCATCCACGCCGGGCAGCTACACGTTCATCCTGCCGGCCACGAAGGACGTGCCACGCAGGCTGATGCATCCGCGCAAGAAAACCGTCGGCGTGCGGATTCCGGACCACGCGGTGGCCCAGGCGCTACTCGCGGAACTCGGTGAGCCGCTGGTGTCCAGCACGCTGATCCTGCCGGAGGGGGAGGAGCCGCTGACGCAGGGTTGGGAGATCAAGGAACGGCTCGACCACGTGATCGACGCGGTGATCGATTCCGGTGACTGCGGGACCGAACACACGACGGTGATCGACTTCTCCGGCGACGAACCGGAAATCATCCGCAGGGGCGCGGGTGACACGAGCCGGTTCGAATAGCGCTATCTCGGCGTGATTTCGCCCATCTCGGACCAGCCGGTGTTCGGGATCTCGGCGTTGATGATCTCCGGCTTCGTCGCGACCACGTCCGGCATCCAGGTCATAGCGGCCTTGAAATGGTCCGAATTCACGTGCGCCACGCCCGCCGCACCGGACGCGAATCCCTCGACCAGCACGTACTGGTTGGGCACCTCCGCGCTGCGGGACCATTCGAAGAACAGGTTGCCCGGTTCGCCTCGGGTGCTTGCTGTGAAGTCCCGGACCAGGTCGAGCCAGTCCGCGTCGTGCTCGGGACGAACGGTGAACTTGACGACGATGAGGATCATTTCGCACCTTTCCTGGCTCCGTCAGCGCATGATCGGGCGGCCGAGCGGCAGCGCGGGGCCGCCGGTCGCCTGCGACGTCGACCCGAGGTACAGGTACACGCCCACCGCCGCGAACACCAGTACCACGACACCGCCGACCTTGGCCAGCGACGCGGAGCCCTGCAGGGTGCTGATCAGGACGAGCAGCAGCGCCACGTCGATGAGCAGGAACAGCACGGTGAACGCGGCGGGCAGGCGCAGGGTCGCCACGGTGAGTATGACGATCACGGCGAGCCACGCGATCAGGAACAGGCCCTGCGTGTCGGTGGCCGCCGATGCGCCGATACCGAACCAGTTGTGGGTGAGTCCGAGCACGAGAACCCCGTAGCTCCACCAGAATCCGGTGAAGATCGCGAACACGCCCGCGACCGCGCTCTGGCCGAGCACGGCGGCCCAGACGGCCGCGATGGCGAGGCCGACACCGGTCGCGGCGAGGATGATCGGGAGGGACGCGCCGACCGCGGTGGCCGGCACGTAGCCGACGAGGACGAGGCCGAGCGCGATCGATCCGACGATGAAGCTTGGCAGGCCGATCTGCAGCGGGTCACCAGTCGGGGCAGTGGCGGTGTTGGCGGTGTTGGCGGTCACGTTATTACTCCCCACGCGAGGTAGCCGTTGAGCACGATCACCAGCGCGGCACACGCCGACGCGGCGATCGTGGTGACACGGCGGTTGACGAACTCACCCATCACGTCTCGGCGACGGGTGAGCAATACCAGTGGTACCAAGGCAAACGGGATGCCGAACGAGAGCACGACCTGGGAAAGCACGAGAGTGTCCGTAACCGGCAACCCCAGCGCCAGCACGGCGAGTGCCGGCACCATCGTGACGCCGCGCCGCACGAACAACGGCAGGCCGCGCCGGATGAAACCGCGCATCACGACCTGGCCGGCGTAGGTGCCGACGCTGGACGAGGACAGGCCGGACGCGAGGAGTGCCACGGCGAACGCCAGGGCCGCTCCCCCGCCGACGAACCGGCCGAGATCGGCGTGCGCCAACAGAATCGGGTCGGCGCCGCCGAGACCGCCGCTGTGCATCAGCGACGCGGCCAGCACGAGCATCGCGACGTTGATCAGGCTCGCGGCGCCGAGCGCGACGATCACGTCCAGCCGTTGCGAACGAAGCACCTCCTGACGTGAGTTCTCGCTGTTTTCGTTGCCGTGGTGGGCTTTCGTCAGCGCCGAGTGCAGGTAGATCACGTGCGGCATCACCGTCGCGCCGATGATGCCGACCGCGAGCAGCACGCTGTCCGACCCGGCGAAACCGGGCACCAGCCCGGACGCGACCCCGGCCGGGTCGGCGCCGACGAGCAGCAGGTCGTACGCGAAACCGAGGAACACCACGCCGAACAGCGCCGCGATCGCCAGCTCGAAGCGTCGGACGCCCCGCCGGTCCAGCGCGAGGACGACGAACGCGACCATCGCGGTGATCACGCCGGCCGCCGGCAGCGGAACGTCGAACAGCAGGTTCAGGCCGATCGCGGCACCGACGAACTCGGCCAGGTCGGTGGCCATGGCGACCAGTTCGGCCTGTACCCACAGCCCTCGGGACACCGGCCGGGGCAGGTACTCGCGGCACAGTTCGGGCAGGTCACGGCCGGTCGCGAGGCCGAGTTTCGCGGACAGGTACTGCACGAGCATCGCCATCGCGTTGGCGACCACGATGACCCAGACCAGCGTGTAGCCGAACCGCGCACCGGCCGTGATGTTGGTGGCGAAGTTGCCGGGGTCGACATACGCGACCGCGGCGACGAACGCCGGCCCGAACAGCGCCACCGCCGGGCGCCGCCGGGCCGCCCACACCGCAACCGTTTGCGGGCACCAAGCTCCGGCACCGCGCCGACGAGCGATCACCGCCGGAAGCCAATCCGGCCTTATCCCCGCGACCGGGCTCTGCGCCGCCGTCGCTGGGGAACCTGGTGCCTCGCCCGTTCCTCCGCCGCGACCCCCTTCCATATTCGGGACGTTTGGCGGTTTGGGCTGGTTGCGTTCGGGCCAATCGATCACTCGAACGTGTGTTCGATTCGACCCTCCTGTTGATGATAGCGCTGGTGGCCGGGGGTGTGCCGCAGCGGCCGGGTCGCGTCTGAGCATGTGTGCTGCCTCCCGTCCACCGCGAAACGTCGGCCGTCAGCCGACCGACGGGCCCATGCCGAGCGACTGTGGCGTGCTGGCGTCCGGGGACGGCTGGTGCAGACCCTCGTCCAGCGGGCCGAACTCGGTCATCAACGCCGCGCTCCCGCCCCACGGC
>DATBCR010000209.1:0-2274 GCA_036270375.1 Pseudonocardiaceae bacterium
CCCTCGAACGGCGTGGACAGCACAACGGTCGTGTGCGTGGACACGTTGGCCGACTCACGGATCTGCCGCAGCAGTTCCTCCAGCGCCGCCGGGCTGGCCACCCGGACCAGCAGCACGTAGGACTCGTTGCCGGCCACCGAATAGCACGACTCGATCTGCGGCAGTTCCTGCAGCCGGCTCGGATAGTCGTCCGGTGCGGCCGGATCGATCGGGGTCAGCGAGATCAGCGCGGTCAGCGACAGGCCGAGCTGCTCCATGTCCAGGTGCGCCGTGTAGCCGAGCAGGGCGCCACGCTGTTCCAGCCGCCGGACCCGCTGGTGCACCGCGGACACCGACAGCCCGATCCGTTCGGCAAGGTCGGTCAGCGTGCACCGGCCGTCCGCCACCAGCTCACGCAGGATCGCGCGGTCCATCGCCTCAAGCGGCGCTTTGACCGGCTCACTCACAGGTGAACCAGGTCGTGCGGGCGGTTGTTCAGCGAAGCCACACCGTGATCCGTCACGATCACGATGTCCTCGATCCGAGCGCCCCACCGGCCGGGCAGGTAGATCCCCGGCTCGACACTGAACGCCATGCCCGGCTCAAGCGGCAGGTCGTTGCCGGCCAGGATGTACGGCTCCTCGTGCACGTCGAGGCCGATGCCGTGGCCGGTGCGGTGGATGAAGTACTCGCCGAAACCGGCGTCGGTGATGATCCGGCGGGCTGTGTCGTCCACGGTCCGCGCCGTCACGCCCGGCCGCACGATGTCCACCGCCGCCTGCTGCGCCCGCTGCAACACCTGGTACGTGGCAAGCACATCCGGCTCGCGCGGCGCGCCGAGAACATAAGTGCGGGTGGAGTCGGAGTGGTAGCCCTCGGGCACCGGACCGCCGATGTCGACCACGACGACGTCGCCGCGCTCGATCACCCGGTCCGACACGCCGTGATGCGGGCTGGCCCCGTTCGGGCCGGAGCCGACGATCACGAACGCCGCCTCGGCATGCCCCTCCGCCACGATGGCCGCCGCGATGTCGGCGCCAACATCGGCCTCGGTCCGGCCGACGCGCAGCCACTCCCCCATCCGGGCGTGCACCCGGTCGATCGCCTCGCCCGCGGCCCTCAGCGCGGCCACTTCGGCGTCGTCCTTGCGCATCCGCAGTTCGCGCAGCACCGGACCGGCGAGTACCTGCTCCGCGTCCGGTGCGCCGGCCCGCAGGCCGAGCACGTGCATGGCGGGCATCATGTCGGCCAGCCCGATCCGGCGGGGCGTGCCGACGAATGCCCGGTACGCCAGCCGGTACGGGTCATCGCCGTCCACCCACGTGGCGACCGCGACACCGAGGTCGTCGGTCGGGACGTGCGCGTAGCCGGGACGTTCCAGCTTGGGCACGACAAGGGTCGCCGTACCAGCGGCCGGCAGGACGAGGCAGGTGAGCCGCTCGAACGACGACCCGCCGACGCCGAGCAGGTACCGCAGGTCCGAACCGGGCGACACGAACAGCGCGTCCACCCCCGCGACCGCCGTGGCTTCCTGTGCGCGTCGCAGCCTGGCCAGCAGGCGGGCCGTATCCGGCCGCCACGAGGTGGTCGACATATCGGCAGCCTAGCGGCCGGTTGGCCGCGACCGGAACGCCGACACCTGGCAGGCTGTGCAACGTGACAGCCCCACTTGTGCTGCTGGACTCCGCCAGCCTGTACTTCCGCGCGTTCTTCGGCGTGCCCGAGTCGATGACATCGCCGGACGGCACCCCGGTGAACGCGGTCCGCGGTTTCACCGACACGGTGGCCAGGATCATCACCGAGCGTCGCCCCAGCCGGCTGGTGGCGTGCCTGGACGCGGACTGGCGGCCGGCGTTTCGGGTGGCGCTGCTGCCGAGCTACAAGGCGCACCGGGTGGCCGACGAGGCGGTGAACGCGGAGGAGGTGCCGGACACGCTGAGCCCACAGGTGCCGATCATCCTGGACGTCCTTGCCGCAGCAGGCATCGCGACGGCCGAGGCCGCCGGCCACGAGGCGGACGACGTGATCGGCACGCTGACCGCCCGCGAGCGCGTCGACCCGGTTGAGGCGATCACCGGCGACCGGGACCTGTTCCAGGTGGTCCGCGACGAGCCGACGCCGGCAAGGGTGATCTACGTCGGCAAGGGCTGGGCGAAGGCGGAAGTGCTCGGGCCGGTGGAGTTGGCCGCCCGCTACGGGTTGCCGGTCGAGGGCGCGGGCGGGGCGTACGCGGACATGGCGCTGCTGCGCGGCGACCCGTCCGACGGGCTGCCCGGCGTGGCCGGCATCGGCGAG
>DATBCR010000210.1:0-2640 GCA_036270375.1 Pseudonocardiaceae bacterium
TCGTGGTGTTGGCGTTCACCTTGTGCGGGCGGGCTCTGGAAGCGGTCCTGACGCCGGCGCTGCGAACCGGATCGGGGAAACCATGACGATCACCGCTCCGTTGTTGGAGTTCCGGGACACCTCGGTGCGGTACGCGACGGCCCGTGGCCCGGTGCCCGCGGTGCGCGGCGTGGACCTCACGTTGGCGGCGGGCCAGACGCTGGGGATCGCGGGCGAATCCGGGTCGGGCAAGTCGACGCTGGCGATGGCGGTGCTGCGCCTGCTGCCGCGCACCGCCGTGACGGGCGGGCAGATCCTGTTGGACGGCACCGACGTCGCCACCATGTCGTGGGGTGCGTTGCGGGCGGTGCGGTGGGCGGGCGCGTCGGTGGTGTTCCAGGGCGCGATGCACGCGTTGAACCCAGTGCGGCGGGTGTGCGACCAGATCGCGGAACCGATGCTGCTGCACGGCATCCGCGGCGCCGGGTCGGTCGACGCGCGGGTGCGGCACCTGCTGGAACGGGTCGGGCTGCCGGCGCGGCGGGCGCGGGCGTATCCGCACGAGCTGTCCGGGGGGCAGCGGCAGCGGGTGATGATCGCGATGGCGTTGGCGTGCGACCCGCGCCTGGTGATCGCGGACGAGCCGACCACCGCGCTGGACGTGATGGTGCAGGCGCAGGTGCTGGACCTGTTGGCGGAACTGGTCGACGAGCGGGACGTCGGCCTTGTCATGATCAGCCACGACCTGTCGGTGCTCGCCAGGACGTGTCAGCGTTTGGCGGTGATGTACGCGGGGCGGATCGTGGAGTACGGGCCGTCCCGGGACGTGATCGACCGGGCGGCCCACCCCTATACGGCGGCGCTGGCCGGCGCGTTCCCCACCATCGGTGACCCGGCGTCGCGGTTCGCGCCGCGCGGCCTGCCCGGTGACCCGCCCGATCCGGCGGACCTGCCCGGCGGGTGCCCGTTCCACCCTCGGTGCGGCAGTGCGCGGGCGGAGTGTTCGACGGTGGATGTGCGGCTGCGGCCGGCGGGGGATCGGCACGAGGCGGCGTGTGTGCTCATCGGGGTGCGGCGGTGAGCCTGCTGCGCGCCGATGGCGTGTCGGTGCGGTACCCGGTGCGCGGTGGTGGCCGGGTGCCGGCGGTGGACGGTGTCCACCTGCAGCTGCGGGCCGGGGAGATCCTGGCGCTGGTGGGGGAGTCGGGGTGCGGGAAGACGACGCTGGCGCGGACGCTGTTGGGTTTGCGGCGCCCGGATGGGGGTCGGGTGTTGTTCGAGGGTCGGGCGTTGCCGTCGTCGACGCGGGGGTTGCGGGGGTATCGGCGGCAGGTGCAGTTGGTGTCGCAGGATCCGACGGGGGCGTTGAATCCGCGGCACACGGTGTACGAGGCGGTCGCGGAGGGCGTGCGGATCCACCGGATTCCCGGCGATGAACCGGCTCTGGTGGCGGCCGCGTTGTCGCAGGCCGGGCTGCGGCCGGCGGAGCGGTTCATGCCGGCGTTGCCGGGGGAGTTGTCCGGTGGGCAGCGGCAGCGGGTGGTGATCGCGGGGGCGTTGGCGTTGGCGCCGAGGGTGTTGATCGCGGACGAGCCGGTGGCGTCGCTGGACGCGTCGGTACGGGGCGAGATCTTGGCGCTGCTGCTGCGGTTGCGGGACGAGTTGGGGTTGGCGGCGATCGTGGTCACGCACGATCTGGGGTTGGCGTGGAACATCGCGGACCGGGTCGCGGTGATGTATCTGGGGCGGATCGTGGAGATCGGCCCCACGGAGGAGCTGCTGGCCGGCCCGCGTCACCCCTACACGCGGGCGCTGCTGTCCGTCGCCAGCGGGGCGCCTGACCGGATCGTGTTGGCCGGTGAACCGCCGGACCCGACGCGGATGCCGGCCGGTTGCCGGTTCCATCCGCGCTGCCCGGCCCTCGCGCTCGGTGTGCCGCCGGAAGTGGCCGACCGGTGTCACAACCGGGACCTGCCGTTGCTGTCCGGTCAGGATGCCGGTGTGGCCTGTCACCTGGCGACGGCCGGAATCGAACCTGGGTTCACGCGGTCCGCCCGGTCAGCAGGGTGACGTGGACGTGTTCGGTGAACGGTGCGTGCGGTGCCAGCGCGCCGCGGATGAGTTCCGCGAACTGTGGCCGCTGCTCCGGCGCCGGTAACCGGTCGACGGACAGCGCGGAGTAGACGCCGCCGACGATGCGATCCATGTCCAGCGTGTCGGTGTAGTCGACGCTGTCCGTGGCCACCTGGAACCCGGAGGCCGTCAGGGCGTCGGCGTAGCGCCGCTGGCTTTGCTCGTCGGTGCCGCAGGTTCGGGTGAGCCTTGTGCCCATCCAATGCTGGAGGGTCTCGCGCAGGGCGCGTGACCAGTCGCTGTCCTGCAGCCACAGCGGTGTCCCGTTGGTCACGACGGCCACACCCCCACCGGACCGCACCAGCGGCGCCAGTGCCGGGAACAGCGTGTCTGGGCTCATCCAGTGCAGGGCTTGGGCGATGGTCACCGCGCCGAGCGACTTCTCGCCGAGCAGCGCGCCCACCGCCGCCATGTCGATGTCGGCGCCGATCAGCCAGCTCGTGTTGGTCGCGCCGTCCTCTGCTGCGGCCTGTCGGGCGCGGGCGAGCATGTCCGGTTCCGGGTCGATGCCGGCGACCGCGCGGACCC
>DATBCR010000211.1:0-1607 GCA_036270375.1 Pseudonocardiaceae bacterium
GCCGCGTCGACGATGCTCATGCCGCACGTCTGCACGAAGTTGCGTACCGCGGCGTCCAGGGTGAGCGTGCTGGCGGCCAGCGCACCACCGCCGTCCAGGGTCGGCACGCCGTCCCGCACGGTCACCCGTAGCGCCCCGACCTGGTACACGCCGTCGCCGACACCGGCGGCCGCCATGGCGTCCGTGACCAGCACCGTGCGTTGCGGGCCGGCGTGCCTGGCGGCTATCCGCACCACCGTCGGGTGCAGGTGCACCAGGTCGCAGATCAGCTCCACGGTGACCCGCTCGTCGTCCAACAGCGCACCGATCGGGCCGGGCTCACGGTGGTGCAGCGGCCGCATCCCGTTGAACAGGTGCGTGGCCACGGTGGCACCCGCGTCCACCGCCGGCAGCACCTGCGCCAGGGTCGCGTCCGTATGTCCGATCGCCACGATCACCCCGGCGTCCACGAACCGGCGGACCGCCTCGACGCCGCCGTCCAGTTCGGGGGCCAGCGTGACCATCCGGATGGCGCCCTTGCCCGCGGCCAGCAGCGCGGTCACCGAGTCCCGGTCCGGCGCGCGCAACACGGCCGGGTCGTGTGCGCCGCAGCGGGCCGCGGAGATGAACGGGCCTTCCAGGTGGATGCCGGCGAACTGGTCGTCGTCGACCAGTTCCGCCAGCATCGCGACCTGGTTGACCAGGGTGGGGATGGGGCTGGAGACGAGGCTGGCCAGGCTGGTGGTCGTCCCGTGCCGCCGGTGCGCGGCCACCGCGGTGGCCAGGCGTTCCGGGTTGGTCTCGGTGTAGGAGGCGCCGCCGCCGCCGTGGCAGTGGATGTCCACGAAACCGGGCAGCACCCAGCGGCCGGCCAAGTCGACAACGTACGCGCCGCGCTTGGTGGCCGGCTCGGTGCCGTTCGCGTCCGGGGGGCGGGTGCCGACCTGGTCGATGATGCCGTCGCGGACGCTGAGCCAGCCGTGTTCCAGCACTCCGGTCGGCGTGACGATCCGGCCACCCTGCAGCACCGTTGACGTGGACGTAGTGGTCACGAATCCCCCTCGATCAGGTCCAGAGCGAACAGGCCGGCGCCGAGGCTGCCGGCTTCGTCGCCCAGTTCGGCCAGGCGCAGTTCGGGCCGGCGCTGGAAGCTGAGCAGGCTCGCGAGTCGCCGTGCCACCGGTGCCAGCAGCAGGTCGCCCGCCATGGCGAGGCCGCCGCCGAGTACCACCACCTCCGGCCCGAGCAGCGTTGCCAGCACCCGGATCCCCCGGGCCAGGGCGTCCACCGCGTCGTCCCACACCTCGACCGCCACCGTGTCACCCTCGGTAACCGCGTCGAGCACCTCGGCGGCACCGGGTACGGCCCGCCCGGTTTTCTCGGTGTAGCGGCGGGCGATCGCGGCCGAGGACGCGATCGCCTCAAGGCAGCCCGTCAGGCCACAACCGCAGGGTAGGCCGTGTCCGACGTCGACGTGACCGATCTCACCAGCGTAACCGCCGCCGCTACGCAGCGTTCCGTCCATGATCAGGGCGCCCGCGATTCCGGTGCCGATCGGCATCACCACCGCGTCCCGCGCCCCCCGGGCGGCCCCCATCCGCTGCTCGGCGAGCCCGTACGCGGCGACG
>DATBCR010000212.1:0-4198 GCA_036270375.1 Pseudonocardiaceae bacterium
ACCCCGTTGACCAGTTGGTCGGCCTACAGCCTGCGCAAGACCTGGAACCAAGCCAAGGACCAGGTCGCGCCGTGGTGGGGTGAGAACTCCAAGGAGGCCTACGCCTCCGGGCTGGCGAACCTGGCCACCGGGCTGGGCAACTGGAGCAACTCGAAGACTGGGAAACGCACGGGGCCGACAATCCGGTTCCCGAGGTTCAAGGGGAAACGCCGGGCGATGTCGTGCCGGTTCACCACCGGTAGCTTCGGGTTGGCCAGCACTGACCGGCGGCATGTGCGGCTGCCCCGGATCGGTGTGGTGCGCACCCACGAGTCGACCCGGAAACTGGCCCGGCACACCAAACGCGGCACCGCCCGCATCCGCTCGGCGACGGTTTCCCGCCAAAGCGGCCGGTGGCAGGTGGCGTTCTCCGTGGAGATCGAGCGCGCCGACCCGCCGCCGACTCGGCTGGACACCGTTGTCGGCGTGGACCTCGGGATCACGTCCCTGGCGGTGCTCTCCACCGGAGAGATCGTGCGGAATCCGAAACACCTGGAAGTGGCCCAGCGGGAGCTGCGTCGCCTGCAACGGCAGGCCGCTCGCCGGGTCGGCCCCGACCGGCGTGTCCACCAGCCGTCTTCCAACCGGTGGCGCCGGACCCAGGCCCGCATCGCTCGCCTGCACACGGCGGTGGCCAACGCCCGCCGTGACGGCCTGCATAAGCTCACGACCCGCCTGGCCGCCACCCACGGCACGGTCGTGGTGGAAGATCTCCACGTCGCGGGAATGCTCAAGAACCGGCGGCTGGCTCGCCATATTGCCGGGGTCGGCTGGGGTGAGCTACGGCGGCTACTGGGCTACAAGACCGGACGTTACGGCGGGCGTTTGGTGGTCGCCGACCGCTGGTATCCCTCGTCGAAGACCTGCTCGGCCTGCCATGCGGTGAAAACCAAGCTGCGGCTGTCCGAACGGATGTTCCACTGCGACCAGTGCGGACTCGTGCTGGATCGTGATCTCAACGCCGCCCGCAACCTCGCGGCGTTGGTGTCCTCCCACAGTTGGTGGGCGACAGAAAACGAGCCCGATGGAAACCCAGGTAAGACCCACAGCGTGTGGGCAACGGGTACCGCCACGGGAAGACCCACCCGGACAACACCGGGTGGGCCAACGCCACGCCGCAAGGCGCGGCTCAGGTCACGTTTACACACGTTTCCTGAACGGCAACACTAGTGTCGGGCGTAAGCCAAACCGACACGAAGGAGTGCCGTTATGCCCGAGGCTGTGATCGTCGCCACGGCGAGGTCCCCGATCGGCCGTGCCGGTAAGGGTTCGATGGTGAGCATCCGGCCGGACGACCTGGCCGTGCAGATGGTGCGGGCGGCGCTGGCGAAGGTGCCGCAGCTCGATCCCGCGGACATCGTGGACCTGATGATGGGCTGCGGCCTGCCCGGCGGTGAGCAGGGCTTCAACATCGGCCGGGTGGTGTCGGTGCTGCTGGGCTACGACCGGATTCCCGGGTGCACGGTGACCCGGTTCTGCGCGTCGAGCCTGCAGACCACCCGGATGGCGATGCACGCGATCCGGGCCGGCGAGGGCGACGTGTTCGTCAGCGCGGGCGTCGAGACGGTGTCCAGGTTCGTCAAGGGCAGCTCGGACACGTGGCCGGACACGCACAATCCGCTGTTCGCGGACGCCGAGGCGCGCACCGTGGACACGGCGGAGAACGGTTCGGACGAGTGGCACGACCCGAGGAACGACGGTGTGGTGCCGGACGCGTACATCGCGATGGGCCAGACCGCGGAGAACCTGGCGCGCGCCAAGAACATCTCCCGGCACGAGATGGACGAGTTCGGCGTGCGGTCGCAGAATTTGGCGGAGAAGGCCATCGCGGCCGGTTTCTGGGCGCGCGAGATCACCCCGGTCACGTTGCCGGACGGGACGGTCGTGAACGCGGACGACGGTCCCCGACCGGGGGTCAGCTACGACAAGATCTCGACGCTGAAGCCGGTGTTCCGGCCGGACGGGCGGGTAACGGCCGGTAACTGCTGTCCGCTCAACGACGGTGCGGCGGCACTGGTCGTGATGTCCGATGTGAAGGCGTCGGAACTGGGGATCACGCCGCTGGCACGGGTGGTCGCGACCGGGGTGTCCGGGTTGTCGCCGGAGATCATGGGGCTCGGGCCGGTCGAGGCGTCGAAGAAGGCGTTGGCCAATGCCGGGATGAGCATTTCGGACATGGATCTGGTCGAGATCAACGAGGCGTTCGCGGCGCAGGTCATCCCGTCGTACCAGGACCTCGGGATCGATATCGAGCGGTTGAACGTCAACGGCGGGGCGATCGCCGTCGGGCATCCGTTCGGGATGACCGGGGCGCGGATCGCGACGACGCTGATCAACTCGCTGCAGTTCCACGACAAGCAGTTCGGTCTCGAGACGATGTGTGTCGGTGGCGGACAGGGCATGGCGATGGTGTTGGAGCGGTTGTCGTAGCGCGGTTCCCCTTGTGCTAGCGCGGTTCTCTCGGTAGGCCCAGCAGGTGCTCCGCGGCCAGTGTGCGGAGCACCTGTGTTGTGCCGCCCGCGATGGTCAGGCAGCGGGTCAGCAGGAACTCGTGCGTGGCGTCGCTCTGGGTGGCGCCGGTTTGACCTAGTAGGTCCAGGGTGGCCTCGGCCACCGCTTGTCGGTGTTCGACGCCGATCAGCTTGCGGACGCTGGATTCCGGGCCGGGTCCTCGTCCGTCGAGGGCGCGGATCGTGGTGCGTAGGTCCAGTGCCGATGTTGCCATGCCCTGGGCGGTCAGTGCGCCGAGTCGTTCGTGGTCGGAATCGTCGGATGCCATGGCCAGCAGGCGTTCCACGGCTTCGCCAAGGGTTCCGCCTCGGCTCATGGCCACTCGTTCGTTGGCGAGAGTTGTCCTGGCCAGTTGCCAGCCGCCGTTCTCGGGGCCGACGAGGCAGTCGGCCGGGACGAAGACGTTGTCCAGGAACACTTCGTTGAACACCGCGTCGCCGGTAATCTCGCGCAGGGGGCGGATGTCGATGCCCTTGCCGCGCATGTCGACCAGGAAGTAGCTGATACCACGGTGTTTCGGCGCGGCCGGGTCGGTCCGGGCCAGGCAGATCGCCCAGTTCGCCATCGTGGCAAGGGAAGTCCAGACCTTCTGGCCGGAAAGGCGCCAGCCGTCGGGTACGCGTTCGGCTCTGGTGCGCAGGGATGCCAGGTCCGAACCGGCTTCCGGTTCGCTGAACAGTTGGCACCACGTGATGTCGCCGCGGAGTGTCGGTGCGATGAAGCGGGCGCACTGTTCCGGGGTGCCGTGGCGGAGGATGGTGGGTGCTGCCCAGCCGCCGATCACCAGGTCCGGGCGGTGGATGCCGGCGGCGGCCAGTTCCTCGTCGATGGCCAGTTGTTCGGCCGGTGTCGCCGCTGTGCCGTAAGGCTTCGGCCAGTGTGGGGTGAGGTAGCCGGTTTCGGCAAGGGCGGCCCGGTGTTCTTGCTCGGGCAGGGCAGCGATTTTCCTTACGGTGGCGCGAATTTCGGTTCGGTCGGCGGCTATGTGGACGGTCAGGTCGCGCCGGGTGCCAGCCAGGGCGATGCGGGCGGTGCGGCGGCGCCAGGTCGGGCCGCCGCCGAACAGTTGGCGTAGGGCGATGGCGCGGCGCAGGTAGAGGTGGGCGTCGTGCTCCCAGGTGAAGCCGATGCCGCCGAGGATCTGGACGCAGTCCTTGGCGTTGTCCACGGCCGCGTCGAACGCGACGGCGGCGGCCGCGGCGGTGGCGACGGCGTGCTGGGCCGGGCCGTCGGCGTAGGCGCGGGCGGCGTCCCACGCGAGGGCGACGGCCTGTTCGAGGCGGCACAGCATGTCGGCGCAGAGGTGTTTGACGGCTTGGAACGAGCCGATGGGGCGGCCGAACTGTTCGCGGGTCTTGGCGTAGTCGGTCGCGGTGCGAAGGCACCAGCCCGCGACTCCGGTGGCCTCGGCGACAGCGAGTGTGACGGCCAGGTCCGCGATCCGGTCGGGGTCGGGCACTCGTTGGTCGGGGCGGATGTATAGGCCGTCGGCGTGGATCGTGGCCAGGGTGCGGGAGAAGTCGAGTGGGGTGGTGATGGCCAGTCCTTCGGCTCCCTCGACCAGGAACCATTGGTCGTCCGCGGTGAGGAGGATGTGGTCTGCTTCGCCTCCGCACAGGACGAGTGTGTTGCCGTGGACAAGGAGACC
>DATBCR010000213.1:0-6207 GCA_036270375.1 Pseudonocardiaceae bacterium
GTCTTCCTCGGCATCGGCGCCGAGGTCGTGCTGGTCGAGGCCGGCGCCGACGCGGCGGCGGCGGCCGGTGCGCGGGTGCTGGCGAGCCTGGCCAAGGCGGCCGAGCGTGGGTCGTTGACCGAGTCGGTGGACGTGGTGGCCGGCCGGCTGCTTGTGGTCGAGGACATCGCCGAGCTGCCGGCGGACGCCGATCTGGTGGTGGAGGCGGTGCCAGAACAGCCCGCGCTCAAGGTCGACGTGCTGGCCAGGGCCGAGGCGGTGCTTGGCGCGGACGCGGTACTGGCGACCAACACCAGTTCGCTGTCCATCGACGAGTTGGCCGCCGTGCTGCATCGGCCCGGCCGGTTCGTCGGCATGCATTTCTTCAACCCGGTGCCGCCGTCGGCGCTGGTCGAGGTCGTGCTGGGGGCGGCGACCGAGGACGACGTGCGGTCGCGGGTGGTCGGGTGGGTGACGGCACTTGGCAAGACGGGTGTGGTGGTGCACGACTCGCCCGGGTTCGCCAGCAGCCGGCTCGGCGTGCTGCTCGGTTTGGAGGCGGCCCGGATGGTCGAGGAGGGCGTCGCCGAGCCGTCGGCCATCGATCAGGCCATGGAGCTTGGGTACCGGCACCCGATGGGGCCGCTGCGGCTGACCGACCTGGTCGGGCTGGACGTCCGGCTGGCGATCGCCGAGTACCTGCACGCCAAGCTGGGGGAGCGGTTCGCCCCGCCGGATCTGCTGCGCCAGAAAGTGGCCGCGGGGGAACTCGGCCGCAAGACTGGTCAGGGCTTCTATAGCTGGCCGTGAGGCGGCTTGCCGGAACGCCGGTCCTGCGGGACACTTAATTACCGACCGAATGTTCGGTAAGGAGCCGAGGGTGGACGACGCAACGGAACAGGCGCTTGCCGATGGCTTCGCGCGCACCGTGGCCGCTGAGCACCGGATCGAGCCGAGGGACTGGATGCCCGACGGCTACCGGCGCACGCTGATCCGACAGATCGCGCAGCACGCTCATTCGGAGATCATCGGCATGCAGCCGGAGGGCAACTGGATCAGCCGGGCGCCGTCGCTGCGCCGCAAGGCGATCCTGCTGGCCAAGGTGCAGGACGAGGCGGGCCACGGGCTCTACCTGTACGCGGCGGCCGAGACGCTTGGCGTGGACCGGGCCGAGCTGACCGAGAAGCTGATCTCCGGTAAACAGAAGTACTCGTCGATCTTCAACTACCCGACGACGACGTTCGCGGACGTCGGCGTGATCGGGTGGCTGGTGGACGGTGCCGCGATCTGCAACCAGGTGCCGCTGTGCCGCACGTCCTACGGCCCGTACGCACGCGCGATGATCCGAGTCTGCAAGGAGGAGTCCTTCCACCAGCGGCAGGGCTACGAGTTGTTGATGACCATGATGTCGGGCACCGAAGCGCAGCGGCGGATGGTGCAGGACGCGGTGGACCGCTGGTGGTGGCCGTCGCTGATGATGTTCGGGCCGCCGGACGCCGAGTCGGCCAACACGGCGCAGTCGATGGCGTGGCGGATCAAGCGCGACACCAACGACGAACTGCGGCAGAAGTTCGTGGACATGACGGCGCCGCAGGCCGACCGGCTCGGCGTGACATTGCCCGATCCGGCGTTGCGGTTCAACGCCGAGCGCGGCCACCACGACTTCGGCGAGATCGACTGGACGGAGTTCAAGCAGGTGCTCGCCGGGGCCGGGCCGTGCAACACCGAGCGCATCGCACACCGGCGCAAGGCCCACGACGACGGCGAGTGGGTGCGGGCGGCGGCCGCGGCGTACGCGGCGAAGCAGGAGGCGAAGATATGAGTGAGACTTCCTGGCCGTTGTGGGAGGTTTTCGTGCGCGGCAAGCGCGGGCTCAACCACGTGCACGTCGGTTCTTTGCA
The DNA here is from genome assembly GCA_036270375.1 of Pseudonocardiaceae bacterium. Classification (GTDB taxonomy): domain Bacteria; phylum Actinomycetota; class Actinomycetes; order Mycobacteriales; family Pseudonocardiaceae; genus DATEPR01. The sequence continues at coordinate 1,881 of DATBCR010000213.1, forward strand.
CGCGCCGGACGCCGAACTCGCCGTGCGCAACGCCCGTGATCTCTACACCCGGCGCAACGAGGGCGTGAGCATCTGGGTGGTGCCGTCGGCCGCCATCACGGCGTCCACAGTGGACGAGAAAGACCCGTTCTTCGGCCCGGCCGCGGACAAGGTGTACCGGCACCCGACGTTCTACCGCATCCCCGACGACGTTCCGCACCTGTGAGGCCGTGATGTCGTTCGACAACGCATACGAATCGCTGTTGGGGGACAACGACGAGACGCACTGGGCCTACGGCACCGGTTTCGCCGACCCGCTGTCCGATGTGGACCGTGCGGTGCCGGCCGGGGTCGCGCCGGCCGACCTGGCCCGCTACTGCCTGATGCTCGGCGACGACGCGTTGGTCGCGGCGCAGCGGCTGGCCGAGTGGTGTTCCTGGGCGCCGGAGCTGGAGGAGGACGTGGCGCTGGCCAACATCGCGCTGGACCTGCTCGGCCAGGCCCGCCTGCTCTACGCGCGTGCCGCCGAGGTCGATCCGTCGGTGCGGCCGTCGATCGCGCCCGCGCACGTACCGGACGAGGACGCGTTGGCGTATTTCCGGGACGAGTTGGACTTTCGGAATGTCCGGCTGGCCGAGATCGACACCGGTCCCGGTCCAGCCGGCGACTTCGCGATGACCATCGGGCGGCTGCTGGTGTTCGCGAGCTGGCGGCTGGCGTTGTTCGTGCGGCTGGCCGATTCGGTGGATCCGGTGCTGGCCGCGATCGCGGCGAAGGGGGTCAAAGAGCTGACGTACCACCGGGATCATGCGGCGCAGTGGACCGTCCGGTTGGGCGACGGCACGGCGGAGTCGGCGCGGCGGATGCGGGCCGGGCTGGCCGCGATCTGGCCGCTGGTGCCCGAGCTGTGCCGGCCGCATCCGGTGGAGTTGCGGTTGGCCGAGTGCGGTGCCGGGGTTGATCCGTCGGCGGTGGTGACCGAGCTGGATGGCGTGCTGGATCAGGTGTTCGCGGCCGCCGGCGTGGCTCGACCCGACGTGCCGGCGATGGCCGGGGTCAGCGGGCGGACCGGGCGGGACGGCGTGCACACCACGGCATTCGGCTACCTGCTGGCCGAGTTGCAGCACATCGCGCGATCGCATCCGGAGGCGGTGTGGTGACGGCCGTTGACCTGGCGCGGGCCCGGCGGGTCGCGGCCGCCGTGCTGGACCCGGAGTTGCCGGTGTTGACGCTCGCGGATCTCGGTGTGCTGCGGGCCGTGGTGCCGGACGCCGATGGCGGGGTGCTCGTCACCATCACCCCGACCTACAGCGGTTGCCCGGCCATGGACACGATGCGTGCCGACCTGGTGTCGGATCTGGCCGCGGCCGGTTTCGACCGGGTTCGGGTGCGCACCGTGCTGTCGCCGGCCTGGACCACCGACTGGATCACCGAGGACGGGCGCCGCAAGCTGGCCGAGTACGGCGTCGCGCCACCCGGCCCGGCACCCCGGCACAGCGGTCCGGTGCCGTTGACCCTCGCACCGCCGACGCCGACCGTGCGCTGTCCACACTGCGGCAGCACGGACACGGAACTGTTGTCCCAGTTCGGTGCGACGGCGTGCAAGGCGTTGCGGCGCTGTCGGAGTTGCGTGGAACCCTTCGAGCACTTCAAGGAGCTGTAGTGGTCGCCGACCCGGCCGTCGCCCGCACCGGCCCCACACGCCGGTCCGCCGTGTTCCGTTCGCTCGCCGTGGCGCGGGTGGACCGGTTGTGCGCGGACGCGGTCGCGGTGACGTTCGACGTGCCGGCTTCGCTGGCTGCTGAGTTCGCGTTCCGTGCCGGGCAGTACCTGACGCTGCGCCGGATGGTGGACGGTGTCGAGGAGCGGCGGTCGTACTCGATCTGTGCACCGGCCGGTGCCGCGCCGCGCATCGGCGTGCGGCTCGTCGAGGGCGGGCTGTTCTCGTCCTGGCTGGTCGAGCGGGTGCGGCCGGGTGACGTGATCGACGTGTTGCCGCCGCTGGGCACGTTCACCCCATCCGGCGCGCCGGGTCGGCATGTCCTGATCGCGGCCGGTTCCGGGATCACGCCTGTGTTGTCGGTCGCGGCTACTTTGCTTGCGGCGCACCAGGACAACGAGGTCACCCTGCTGTACGGCAACCGGCGCAGCGATACGGTGATGTTCGCGGAGGACCTGGCGGACCTCAAGGACGCGTACCTCGGGCGGCTGCAGTTGGTGCACGTGCTGTCCAGGGAGCCGCGCGACGTCGAGCTGTTCACCGGCCGTCTGGACACGGACCGGATCGGCCGGCTGGTGGACACGCTGGTACCCGCCGCGGACGTCGACCACTGGTGGCTGTGCGGCCCGTACGGCATGGTCGCGGCGACGACGGAAGCGCTGACGGCCCGGGGCGTGCCGGCCGAGCGGGTGCACAGGGAACTGTTCTATGTGGACGAACCACCGCCAGAAGTGGTGCGGCACGAGGAAACCGTGGACGGCCCGACGAGCGAGGTCACGGTTCTGCTCGACGGCAGGGAAACCACGCTGACCCTGCCTACCACAACGCCGATTCTCGATGCCGCACAACGAGTCCGCGCCGACCTGCCGTTCGCGTGCAAGGGTGGCGTCTGCGGCACCTGCCGGGCGAAGGTGACCGCCGGTTCGGTCCGGATGCGCCGGAACTACGCGCTCGAGCAGCACGAACTCGACGCCGGCTTCGTCCTGACCTGCCAGTCGCTCCCCACCGCCGACCACATCACGGTCGACTACGACGCCTGATTCAGTGCGCCAGCGTGAGGAACGCGGCGCTGCCGGCGGCCACGGTCACCGTCAACGAACTCCCGTTGACGCTGACCGGTGTTGTCGTTGGCGCGGCAAGGGTTCCGTTCGACTGGACGGTCTGGCCGCCGAGCGTGATACCGGTCGTCGCGGTGAGACCGCCCGCGGTGAGGTTGACCCTGGTGCCGGAGTGGTAGCTGCCGCCGAGGCTCAGTTGCACCGTGCTGGCACCGTTGCCCGCCGGGTCCTGCACGTCGTCCAGCACCACGGTCAGCGTGCCGTTCGGGTGCACGACGGCGTAGCCGCGCACGGTCGCCCACGCCGGGTTCGTGACGCCGGCGAACGTGCCGGCGCCGATCTGGCGCACGGCCGCCAGGCCATAGAATTCCGGTTGTGCCGCAAGGTTTCCCGCTGTCGCGTCGGCGGCCGTCGGCGCGCACAGCGGCGTGTAGAACATGTACAGCGGCTTCGGCGCGCCACACTGCACGACGGTGCCGTGCATGTAGTCGCCCGCGGCACCCTCGCGGGCGAGCACCAGTTGGTCGTCGATCTCCCACAGCGCCGACGCGAACACGTTGCTCACCCCGGCCTGGCCCTCGCACACCACCGAGTTGCCCTCGTCGAACACGCCCGGCACGCCGACGTTGTGGGCCTGCGTCGCCATGGCGTCGGCGACCGCCTTCTCGTTGTTGCGGGTCGTCGTGCCGAGTAGGTCGCTGATCGTCGGGCTGCCGCCGCAGGTGCTGGAGACGAGCGGGTAGTAGTGGCCGGTCAGCTCACTGATGTTCGGGTGGCCGAGTGCCTTTTCCTTGCTGGCGAACGCATTCTGGAACGACCCGGTCGGTGCGCCCGCCGCGTCCGAGCCCACGATGGCCACCCCGGGCACGGCCTTGGTAATCGCCGCGACGTACGACTGGAAGTCCGTGAAGAACTGCGCCGAGTTGCCAGAATACTGCGGATACAGGTCGGGCTCGTTGCCGATCTCGATGGCCCGCAACGACGAACCGAGCGCCTGCGTGGCATGCACGGCCTCGTCGGCGGCCCGGTTCGCGTCGAGGTGCTTGAGGTTGACGCCGAGGATCACCTGCCAGCCGGCGGCCTTGACCATGGTGGCCAGCGCCGTGAGGTCGGCCGGCGTGATCGTGGCCATCGACCAGGACGGCGCGGTCTCGCCGGTGGACGTCCAGAACGTCTGGTCCACCGTGTTCCCGCCGATGCGAATCGTCGACGTGCCAAGGGTTTTCAGGTACTGACCGAGATTGCCGCCGGTGAATCCGGGCAGCGACAGGTCGAACGCCTCGAACGACAGACCGAGCGACCCGGCCGTCAGCGCAGGTCCGACCTGCGTCTGGTCGATGGTGATCACCGGGGTTGCGGCGTCGGCCGGACCCGTGGTGAGCAGCGCCGCCGCGATCACGGCGATGCCGGCGATGGACCAGCGAGATCGGCGCATGACGACCTTCCTTGTTCGCATATCTGAACGACGTCCCTAGGCGTGAACACGAGAGACGATAGGGATGGTCGTCTGGCACGTCAAGATGACCGCGGACTCCGGTACGCCGGTTGGCTCAACCCTTGCCACGACCCG
>DATBCR010000214.1:0-4963 GCA_036270375.1 Pseudonocardiaceae bacterium
CGAGGGCGGGCCAGTGGGTCTGTCGATCCCTTGAGCCGATCTCCGCAAGATTGCCGGTGGAAGCGGCCGCCAACTGGCGTCGCCGAAGGGCGAGCCGGCGACAGGCTTATCGATCCGGTGAGCCGATCATCGCGAGGTAGCCCGTGGCGAAGCGGGCCATCGCCTGGTCAACGGCCTCCCGATCGCCGGTGGCCAGGAGGTCCAGCAGCAGGCCTCGTGCCACCGCGAGGCCGAGCCGGGCGTCGGCGGCCGCAGTGTCCGGTGGGCTGCCGTGGCGGCGGGTCATCGCGGTCAGCGGCGCCAGCCAGGAGTCCACGATGCCGTCCAGAAACGGTGTCGTGCCCGGTCGACCCTGCAACGCCTGGCCGTACAGCTCGAAGAACAGCCGCTCCGCCGGCCACAGCGCCGGGTCGGCCAGTCTGTGCCAGAACCGCATCATCATGTCGGTTGGCGTCAGTTCGGGGTCGGCGTCGAGTTCGCGTTCGAGGTCGGCGAGCGCGGCCCGCTGGCGTTGCTCCATCGTGCGGACGACCTCGATCAGCAGGCCTTCCTTGGAACCGAAGTGGTAGATCAGCATCCGATGGCTGGTGCCGACAGCCGCGGCGAGCGCACGCAGGCTGAGATCGCCGAGCCCCTGCCCGGTCAGCTGGTCGATGACGGCCGCCAGCAACCGTTCCCGGGCTTCACTCGCGCTCCGCTTCATGTACCATATGGTACACGTACCACCTGGTTCACAACGGAGGCTGACATGCACCACCAGCACATCGACGTGCGAGTACCCACCACAGCCGGACCGGACACCGTCTACGCACTGCTGCGCGACGGCGCGACCTGGCCCACCTGGTCACCACTCGGCTCGTTCGAACTAGAAGCCCCAGCCAACGACGAACCCGAGGGCGTCGGCGCCATCCGGGTGTTCCGCACCGGCCGGGTGACTACCCGCGAACGAATCGCCGAACTGGTGCCGAACAAGCGACTCAGCTACCAACTGGTGTCCGGCCTCGCCATCCGCGACTACCGCGCCGACGTCGACGTGGACACCGACGCCAGCGCCACCACCATCCACTGGCACTCCACGTTCCGCCCGAAGATCCCCGGCACCGGTTGGCTCTACCAGCGCACCCTGTCCCGCTTCATCGAACGTTGCGCCAACGGCCTCGCCGCCCGAGCAGCCGACCCAATGGCCTGAACCAGTCGCCCGGCACGGCGATCGCCCGGCCAACAACGGCCACCGACCCAACACAGCGACCAGGGCGCCAACCGCCTTGCCACCAGCGAGGCGACAGCCGAACCAACCGCTTGATCACCGCAACTAATCGGCTCACGCACACCGCATTGCCGGAGCCGGTCAGCTCACACACACCACATTGCCGCAGCCGGCCAGCCCACGCGCACCACATTGCCGCAGCCGGCCAGCCCACGCGCACCACATTGCCGACTCACGCACACCGCATTGCCGGACTTGTCGACTCACGCGCGCCGCTCGCCGGAGCAGGTCGGCTCAGGCACACCGGCCGTCTTGCCGGACCTGGTCGGCTCACGCACACCGCGTCACCAGAAGTGGTCAGTCCACGGGCGCCGGCTCGCCGCCACTGGCCGGCTCACCCACATCGCGTCGCGGAAGTGGTCGGCCCACACGCGCCGGCTCGCCAGAACTAGCCGACTCACCCACATCGCGTCGCCGCAAGTGGTCGGCCCACACGCCCGCTTGCGGTGCCGGCGGGCTAATCGGCGGTGTAATTCGTTCGGCGTTGATCACTGGATGGTAACGGCGAGGTCGCCAACCGGTGGTCGGCGTGGGGGGAATTCCGTGCTGTGGCAGCATGTCGCCCGCGATGACCAGCGTCCCCTCACGAGCCGGGTCAGACGCTGGCGGGAAGCCGGCGTCCGTGATTGGTGGCCAGCTGGCGCGGATCGGCCGGCTGATCGATCCGGTCGCCAAGGGGTCGGCAGCCGAGGCGGACCCGGCCGGACCAGCGCCGGTTCCCGCGCGGATCATCGCCATGGGGATTGCTGGCGTGTTGCTGATCGCTGGTGGGGGCATCGGGGCGGCGAAGGTGCTCGAAGCGGACCCGCTGCTCAACGGGACCGCGTTCGGCTGGCTCGGGTATGGGCACGGCAAGCAGATGGCCACCGCCGTCGTCTTCGTCGGCATCGCTCTGCTCGTCGTGGCCTGGATCCGGCTTGGCCGCGACGTCCACGCCGGCCGGGTGGACCGCCGCGGCATGCTGATCGCCATCGGGATGTGGGCGCTGCCGCTGCTGTTCGCCCCACCGCTGTTCAGTCGCGACCTGTTCAGCTACCTCGCCCAGGGTGACCTCGCCCTGCACGGCTACGACCCGTACCAGTACGGCGTTTCCGTTCTCAACGACCACCTGTCCGCGAACGTCGACCCGGCCTGGCAGAACACCCCGGCGCCCTACGGCCCTCTGTTCATCCTCGTGGCCAAGGTTGTCGTGCTGATCACCGGCCAGAGCACCATCGTCGGTGTCGTGGCCATGCGCATGACGATGTGCGTCGGCCTCGTTCTGCTGTGCTGGGCGCTGCCCCGGCTGGCCGAACGGCTCGGCGGCCGCCCGATCGCCACGCTCTGGTTCGGGGCCGCCAACCCGTTCGTGCTGCTCTACCTGGTCGGCGGCGGGCACAACGACCTGCTCATGGTGGGCCTGCTTGCCTCCGGCACGGTGCTGGTGCTGGACGCGAAGTACCGCCGGGGTTTCCTCCTGGTCACGCTGGCGTTCGCGGTGAAGGCCACGGCCGGTGTGCTGCTGCCGTTCCTGGTCTGGATCTGGGCCGCACGTCTGGACGACGACAAGGCGACCGGCAAGGACGAAGACAACGGCAAAAGCAAAGACAACGCCCTCGCGACCGAACGGCTGACAACGGACGCGGCCACCGCCGAGATGGTCAAGGACGCCTGCGACGACACACGCAAAGGCAACATGACCGGCCGCCGGTTCGCCCGCGCGGCCGCCGGTGGTGCCGTGATCGTGGTGGCCACGTTCGCCGTGTGTTCCGTGCTCGCGGGCGTCGGGCTCGGCTGGATACCGGCGTTGGGTGCGTCGTCGGCGGTGATCGAGTGGCTGTCCCTGCCGACCGCCGTCGGTCAGCTGTCGCACACCGTCGCGAGCCTGTTCCGCGCCGTCGACCCGCAGGGCTTCCTCGCCGTCGCACGGTCGATCGGCTGGCTGGTGCTGGTCGTGCTGGTGCTGCGGCAGTGGTGGCTGGCGCGGGACGGCGCACCGGTGCCGACCGTCCGCCGCGCCGTGATCGCCCTGCTGGTGGTCACCCTGTTCGCGCCGGCCACGCTGCCCTGGTACTTCAGCTGGCCGCTGGTGCTGGCCGCCGGCCTCGCCTGGTCCGGCAGGGCGCTGGTGGTCGGCACCTTCTGCTCGGTGTGGATCGTGCTGGTGACCTTCCCGGACGGCACCACCGGGCTCTACGACTGGGCCTACCTCGCCACCGCGATGCTGGCCGCCGGACTGGCTGCCGTGTCGCTGATCCGGCCGGACCCATTGCGGCTACGCCGGGACAGCACGGCCGCGAGTATCGCGAATGCCAGCCCGACCACGGCCAGCCCCGCGCCGACCACGTTCGGTGCGGCGTAACCGAAGCCGGCCGCGATGACCGCGCCGCCGAGGTAGGCGCCGAGCGAGTTGGCCGTGTTGAACCCGGACTGCAGCGCGGCCGACACTAAGGTCGGTGCTTGGGGCGCCTGCTCCATCACCCGGACCTGCAACGGCGTCCCCACGGTGAACCCGGCGACGCCGAGCAGGAACAGCGTGACCGCCGCGGTGACCGGCGACCCCACCGTGAAGCGGAACACCACCAGCACCACGGCCAGGGCGATCAGGCCGCCGTAGAGGGTACGGCCGTGATCACGATCGGTGAGTCGCGCGCCGAGCACGTTGCCCACCGTCATACCGAGGCCGAACAGCGCGAGCAGGTAGATCAACGCGCCCGGCCGGAACCCGGCGAGATCGACCATCATCGGCGTCACGTAGCTGAACGACGCGAACACCCCGGCGAAACCGAACACGCAGATCGCCAGCGACAGCCAGATCTGTGGGTTGCCGAACGCGGCGAACTCGGCCCGCAGCCGACTCCCGGCCGGCAGGGTGTCCTGCCGTGGCACCGCGAGCGCGATGGCCACCGTGGACAGCACACCGATCGCGGCGACCGCCCAGAACGCGGATCGCCAGCCGAAATGCTGGCCGAGCAGCGTCGCAAGCGGCACGCCGACGATGTTCGCGATGGTCAGGCCGAGGAACATCCGGGAGATGGCCCGCGCCCGCCGGCTCCGGTCCACCAGCGACGCGGCGACAAGCGAACCGGCGCCGAAGAACGCCCCGTGCGGCAGGCCGGTGAAGACCCGCGCGGCGAACAACAGCCCGTAGTCCGGGGCCAGCGCGGACAGCGCGTTGCCCAGCACGAACCAGCCCATGAACAACAACAGCGCGGCCTTACGCGGCAGCCTTGCGGCCGCGATGGTCAGCAGCGGCGCGCCGACGACGACGCCGAGCGCGTAGCCGGACACCAGACCGCCCGCGGTCGGGATGGACACCCCGACATCGCCCGCCACGTTCGGCAGCAGCCCCATGATGACGAACTCGGTGGTGCCGATGCCGAACGCGCCGACGGCCAGCGCGAACAGGGCAAGGCGCATGACGACTCCCTCGGTGGCAGTGGGACACGGACACCGACGTCGTTGCCGGTCATCTCATTCTTAATCGATCCACGAGACGGCAACGTGAACGTGCTATGGCATCATCCATCGCCGTGCGTGAGGTGTGCCACGCACGGACACGGAGGTACGACAGCGAACCCCCGATTACCAGTGGCTCGCGGCGAATGAGCTGGCCGGACGGCTCAGAAGGCCAAGGCCTGCGCCCTTCGCTTCACCTCCCGGCCGCGGTTGGTCCGCAGCGCTTCGATCGGAGAGCCGGGCAGGGTTTCGTCCGCG
>DATBCR010000215.1:0-4157 GCA_036270375.1 Pseudonocardiaceae bacterium
GATCCGGATCGCCAGCGGCAGATAACCGCACAGCCGCAACACATCCGCGGTGGCCGCCGGGTCCGCCTGCGCCCGGTCCGCCCCGATCACGCCGGCGAACAGCGCGAACGCCTCGTCCGGCGACAGCACGTCCAGCGACAGTGTGTCCGCGGTGTCCAGGTCGGCCAGCCGGTGCCGGCTGGTGATCAGCGCGAGGCACGTGGCCGAACCGGGCAGCAGCGGCCGCACCTGGCTCGCGCTGGATGCGTTGTCCAACACCACGAGCACCCGCCGCCCGGCCAGTTCGGCCCGCCACAGCGCCGACCGCTCGTCCGGGTCCGCTGGGATCCGGCCGGCCGGCACGTCCATCGCCCGCAGCAGCACGTCAAGCGCGGCGGCCGGTTCGGTCGGCTCCCCCTCCCGGGTGTAGCCGCGCAGGTCGATGAACAGCCGGCCGTCCGGGAAGCGGTGCGCGAGCTGGTGCGCGGCATGCACGGCAAGGGTTGTCTTGCCGACGCCCGCCATGCCGTCGATCGCGGAGATCACGACCGTGGTGGCGTCGCGGCCGAGGTCGACCAGCCGCCGCACCGCGTCGGCGCGGCCGGCGAAGTCCGGGATGTCGCCGGGCAGGTCGTCGCGGCCCTTGGGTTTTCGCGTTGTGTCCGGTGTGGACAGTGCGGGATCGTTTGCCAGCAGTGCCGCGTGCAGCTCGCGCAGTTCCGGCCCGGGGTCGACGCCAAGCTCGTCGGCGAGGATCTTGCGGGCCGACTCGTAGCAGCCGAGTGCCTCCGCGGCCCGGCCGGACCGGTACAGCGCCAGCATCCGGTGCGCCCAGAACCGTTCCAGCAGTGGGTATCGCGCGGTGAGGTCGGTCAGTTCGGCGATCACGTCCTGGTGCTGGCCGAGGTGCAGGTCGGCGTCGATCCGCAGTTCGACCGCCGCTAGCCGTTGTTCACGCAGTGCCGGCACGACCTCCCGGTGCAGCGCGTCCGACGGCACGTCGGACAGCGCGTCGCCGCGCCACTCCGCCAGCGCGTCCCGCAGCAGCTTGGCCCGGGCGGCGGGGTCGTCCTCGGCCGCCTTTGCCTGCCGCACCAGCGTTTCGAACCGGTCCAGGTCGAGCGCGCCGTCGGCGACCTCGATCAGATAGCCGTCCGGACGGGTGACCACCGGCGAACCCTCGGACCCCTGACCGAGCGTGCGCCGCAGCCGCATCACGTAACTCTGCAGGGTCTCCCGCGCGCCCGGCGGTGTCCCGTCGCCCCAGACCCGGTACGCCAGATCCTGTGTCGTCACAACACGATTGGCGTCCACCAGCAACGCGCCGAGCAGTGCCCGCTGCCGTGCGGAGTTGACCGGCACCGGCTCGTCGTCGCGGCGCACCGCCAGCGGGCCGAGCACCCGGAACTCGAGCGTCATGGTGATGCCAGGGTCAGGTCGGTCGGCGTCGGGTCGGTCGTTGTGGGATCGGCCAGCCGTGCCCGGATCTCGGCCGCGTTCGGCAGTCCCAGTTCGATCACCAGGTCGAGCGCCTGTTGCCAGGACCGCCGCGCGCCGGCCAGATCGCCAAGTGCGGCAAGGGAAGCACCGCGCTGTTCCAGGTTGCTCGCGGCCAGGCTGCGGAATCCCCACTTCTGGTTCTCCGCCAGCGACCGGTCGAAGTGGTCCAGCGCCTCGGCGTGCCGGCCGAGGCCTGCCAGCGCGAGGCCGATGTTGTGCACGAGCACGCTCATCGCACGGTCCACTTCGGACTCCCGCACCAGCGCCATGCCCCGGTCGAGATACTCGATCGCCTCCTCGTGGCGGCCAAGTTTCACCAGCAGGTCACCGATGTTGACGTACAGGTTGATCCGGCTCGCGTCACAGTCCGCCACGCTCTGGTAGAGATCGAGCGACCGCATGTGATACGCAAGCGCCCGGTTCGTGTTGCCGGCCCGCGCGTGCACGACACCGAGATTGCACAGCGCAGCCGCCTGTAGGAACGTGTCGTGTTCCGGCTCGGCCAGCCGCAGCACACCGACGAAGCACCGCATCGAACGGTCGAAGTCGCCGAGGTCCATGTACGCGCCGCCGAGGCCGTTGAGCATGTGGGCCCGGCCCCGGTACGAGCCGCTGCGCTTCGCGGCTGTGATGCCCTCGCCGCACACCGCGATCCAGCTGCCAAGCATCGCGCGCCGGGAGAAGAACACGCCGAGCGCCCACGCGAGCTGCCAGCAGCGGTCGTCGATCCCGTTGTTCGCCGTGTAGTCGATCCACAGCACCAGGGTCGGGTACTCGACGTTGAGCCAGTCCAGCGCGGCGGTCAGTTCGGTGAACGGCGGCGCGTTCGGCGGGTCCGGCAGGTCGATCTGGTTCTCCGCGGTGGTCGGGTGCAGCATCTGGCGCGCGTTCGCGGCCATCCGCAGGTACCAGTCCAGCAGCCGGTGGATCGGCGCAAGGTCGTCGCCGGCCAGCCGGAACCGTTCGGTGGCGTACGCCCGCAACAGGTCGTGGAAGCCGTACCGGCCCGGTCCGCGCCGGGTCAGCAGGTGCGTGCCGATCAGGCGGTCCAGCAGCCTGCGGGTGGCCGACGGCGGCTCGCCGAGCAGCACGGACGCCGCCGCGAGGCTGATGTCCCTGCCCGGCTGGGCGCCGAGCAGCCGGAACGCCCGTGCGGTGTCCGGGTCGAGGGCCTGGTAGGACCAGGAAAGCACGGCCCGCACGTCGGTCAGGTCGTCGTCGCCGGAGCCGAGCGCGTCCAGCAGGCCGTCCGTCGCGCGCAGTTCCGCGATCACGTCGGCGAGCGAGTGCCCGTCCCGCGCCATCCGCTCGGCCACCACCCGCACCGCGAGCGGCAGCCCGGCGCACAGGTCCACCAGGCGGGCGACGGCCGATGGCTCGAACGCGGCCGGATCGACGTCCACGACGTCACCGAGCAGTTCCGCGGTCGCCGGCACCGAGATCGGCCCGAGCGCCACCCGGTGCGCGCCCTCCCGCGCGATCAGGCCGCGCAGCTGGCTGCGACTGGTCACCAGCACCAGGCTGCCAGGGCCGGGCAGCAGCGGCCGCATGTGCGCGTCGTCCCGCGCGTTGTCCAGCACGATCAACAGGCGCCGTCCGCTGCACATGCTCCGGAACAGCGCGGCCCGCTCCGGCAGCGCGGCCGGAATCCGTTCCGGCGCCACGCGAAGGCCGTGCAACAGGGTCTCCAGTGCGACGTCCGGGCTGGTCGCCGGGTCCGGGCCGTAGCCGTGCAGGTCGACGTAGAGGTGGCCGTCCGGGAAGCGGTCGCCGATCCGGTGCGCCCACCGCACCGCGAGCGCGGTCTTGCCGATCCCGCCCGGTCCGACGATCGCGGCCAGCAGCGGCAGCGCGGGGTCCGCCTCGGCGTCCGCGAGCCACTTGTCCAGTCCGGCCAGGTCGTCCGCCCGGCCGCGCAGCCGCCCGCCACCGGCCGGCAGCTGCCTCGGCACCGTCACCGGATCCGCTTGCGGCGCAACGGTTTTCGTTGGCGTCAGGTCGAGTGACGGGTCGTTGGTCAGTATCGCGCGGTGTCGGGCACGCACGTACGGGCCGGGGCCGATGCCCAGTTCCTCGGCCAGCAGTTCGCCCAAGCGCCGGTAACAGTCCAGCGCCTCGGCCTGCCGGTCGGACCGGTACAGCGCGAGCATCAGCTGTGCCCAGAAGTTCTCCCGCAGCGGATACCGCTCGGTCAGCTCACGCAGCTCGGTGATCACCTCGTGGTGCCGGCCGAGCCCGAGGTCCACCTCGACCCGCTGCTCGATCGCCGCCAGCCGCTGCTCGGTCAGCGCCGGCACCACGTTGCGGACCAGGAATTCGGCGGACACGTCCGACAACGGCTCGCCCCGCCACAGTTCCAGAGCCGTGGCGAGCCGCGCGGACACCAGGGCCGGCTCCGGTTCGCCGGCCGCCTCCTGCACGAGCGTTGTGAAGCGCTGCAGGTCGAGTGCGTCCCCATCGACCTCGATCAGGTAGCCGTCCGGCCGGGTGACGATCGGGTCGCGCCCGCTGCCGTCGCCGAGGATCCGCCGCAACCGCATCACGTAGCTGTGCAGAGTGCCGCGCGCACCCGGTGGCGGCGTGGCGTCCCACAGCCGGTCGACCAGTTCACCGGTCGGCACGACCCGGTTCGCGTCCACGAGCAGCGCCGCGAGCAGGGCACGCAGCCGGGCAGCACG
>DATBCR010000216.1:0-4809 GCA_036270375.1 Pseudonocardiaceae bacterium
CGCCGGCCAATACGGCGACGAGCCGGTCCAGGCTCCGGGCGTCCCACTGGTCCGGCAGGTCGACGAGCCCACCCCACCGCCCCGGATACTCCAGCGCCGCAACCCGCCCGAGACCCCAGATCGCCGCATGCGCCGAGTCGCAGGCCGGATCCGAACGATCAACCGACACCGCACCCCTGGTCGCACACCACAGTGTGGCCTGACCGCCCGACTTGAGCAGCGTCACCGCGTCGACCAACTCGCCCGGCAGCCACAGCACGCCATCCGCCTGGGTCAGATCGGCATCAAGGCCGACATGCCGAACGTCGAGCCCCCGCTCGGCAAGCCCGGACAACAGTTCGGCAGGCGCGTCACCCACAACGAACCACGTCCCGGTGGCACGCTCGGCCAGCCCGGCCAGCCGGGTCCACTCGACCCGATAGCACAGCGAGTCCACAGTGGACGTTTCACTGCCCGGCCCGTCCGGCAGCAGCCAGTAGCGCTGCCGCTGGAACGGGTAGGTCGGCAGGTCGATCCGTCGGCCGTCGAGCACGGTCGCCCAGTCCGGGCCGTGACCGGTGACGTGCAGCCGTGCCAACGCGGTCAGTGCCGACACGGTTTCCGGCCGGTCCCGACGCAGCAGCGACTCGACGGTCGCCGTCGGCGGCAGGCACTCCTTGGCCATGGCAGCCAGCACACCGTCCGGACCGAGTTCGACGAATCCGGTCACCCCGGCGTCCCGCAGCCACGAGATACCGTCCGCGAACCGCACGGTCTCCCGCACATGCCGCACCCAGTATTCCGGCGAACACAGTTCGTCCGCGTCGGCCAGTCGCCCGGTGATATTGGAGACAACGGCGATCTGCGGCGGACGGAAATCCATGGTCTCCGCGATCCGCCGGAATTCGTCCAGCATCGGGTCCATCCGCGCGGAATGGAACGCGTGTGACACCGACAACCGCCGACTCTTGCCACCCAGCCGCTCGACGAAGGCGAGCACCGCGTCCTCGTCACCGGACAACACAACCGAATCCGGCCCGTTGACAGCGGCAACGCTGACTCCATCGGGCAACTCGTCGACACTGCCCTGAACCGCCACCATGGCGCCACCGGGCGGCAACGCCTGCATCAACCGACCCCGCGCCGCCACCAACGCACACGCGTCGGCCAACGACAGCACCCCAGCCACATGCGCCGCGACCAACTCACCGATCGAATGCCCGACAAGGTAATCCGCGATCAGACCCCACGACTCGGCCAGCCGATACAACGCCACCTCGACGGCGAACAAAGCGGGCTGCGTATAAGCGGTCTCGTCCAACGGACCGTCCGACCACATAACAGTCCGAAGTGGACTCGTCAAATGCGGGTCGAACTCGGCGCACACCGCATCGAAGGCCTCGGTGAATACCGGGTACCTGTCATACAGTTCCCGGCCCATACCAACCCGCTGCGCACCCTGACCGGTGAACAGGAACGCCGTCTTGCCTGCCTGAACGGTCCCGGTGATCGGTCCCGGCGACCCGTCGGCCAGCGCGTCCAAGCCGCGCAGCAGCCCGTCCCGGTCCGCTGCCAACACGACTGCACGGTCATCCAGCGCCGCCCGCCCGGTGGCCAACGACCACGCCACATCCGCCAGCGGCTGGTCATCGATCCCGTCCCGCAGTTGGGCAGCCTGCGCGGACAGCGCCGCCGATCCACGCGCAGACACCAGGAACGGCAGCACACCAACCGAAACCACGGCCGGCGTTTCGTCCGCGACAGGTGGCTCACCCAGGATGACGTGCGCGTTGGTGCCGCTCACCCCGAACGCCGACACGCCGGCCCGCCGGGGCTGGTCCGTCGCCGGCCACGGCACCGGCTCGGTGAGCAGTTCCACCGCCCAGGCCGACCAGTCGACCTGGGTGGACGGCTCGTCGACGTGCAAAGTACTTGGCAGCAGCCCATGCCGCAGCGCCATCACCATCTTGATCACGCCGGCCGCCCCGGACGCGGCCTGGGTGTGTCCGATGTTCGACTTGATCGCGCCGAGCCACAACGGCCGCTCGCGGTGTTGTCCATAAGTGGCCAGTAGTGCCTGGGCCTCGATCGGGTCGCCAAGTGTGGTCCCGGTGCCGTGCGCCTCCACGACGTCCACATCGGACGGTGCCAGCCCGGCCGCGGCCAGCGCCGCCCGGATCACGCGCTGCTGCGACGGCCCGTTCGGCGCGGTGAGCCCGTTCGACGCACCGTCGGAGTTGATCGCGGAGCCGTGCACGACGGCCAGCACCGGATGCCCGCGCCTGCGCGCGTCGGACAGCCGTTCCAACAACAACAGCCCGACGCCCTCGCCCCAGCCGGTCCCGTCAGCGGCCTCGGCGAACGGTTTGCACCGGCCGTCCGCGGCGAGCCCGCCCTGCCGGCTGAACTCCATGAACACCGCGGGTGTCGACATGATCGTCGCACCGCCGGCCAGCGCCAGCGAACACTCTTTCTGCCGCAACGCCTGACTGGCCAGATGCAATGCGACAAGGGCGGACGAACACGCCGTGTCGACGGTGACCGCGGGGCCTTCCAGGCCGTAACTGTAGGCGAGCCGGCCGGACAGCACACTGCCCGCGTTGCCGGTCAACAGGTGGCCGGCGACCTCGTCCGGCGTGGTGCGCAGGTTCGCGGCGTAGCCGGACGGCGTCGAGCCGACGAACACCCCGGTTGGCGTGCCCTTGAGTCCGGTCGGGTCGATACCGGCCCGCTCGAACACCTCCCACGACACCTCCAGCAGCAGCCGCTGCTGCGGGTCGGTTGCCAGCGCCTCACGTGGGCTGATGCCGAAGAAAGCCGGGTCGAACCGGTCCGGGTCGCTGACGAAGCCACCGGTCCGGGCGTAGCCCGCGACCCGGCCGGCCGGGTCGAGCACGTCCCACCCGCGGTCGGTTGGGAAGCCGGACGTGGCGTCCGTGCCGTCCGCGACCAAGCGCCACAACGCTTCCGGCGAACTCACGTCACCGGGGAACCGGCAGCCCATCGCCACGATCGCGATCGGCTCCTGCTGCCCCGCCTCCAGTTCGCGGATGCGTTGCCTGGCGTCGGCCAGATCGGTGGTGACCCACTTCAGGTAGTCCCGGAGCTTTTCCTCGTTCACCAGCGCCCTCGCCTGTGTCCCAGCGGCCACCGGCGCCGGCCATCAGGATCTGCCCAGCTCCCGGTGAATGAAGTCGAAGATTTCGTCGTCCGTCGCGGCTTCGAGTTGCTGGGCCACGCCCGCGACACCCTGCGAGTCGTTGGCGTCGCCCAGCCTGGACAGCATGGAGCGAAGTCGACTGGCAATAAGACCGAAGTCGCCATCCACTGGGGAAATCCTTGAAACCACGGCATCCAACCTGTCCAACTCGGCCAGTACCGCGTCCGCACCGGTCGGGGTGTCGTCGACGAGTTCGGACCTGATGAAGCGGGCCAGTTCGGCCGGGGTCGGGTGGTCGAACACGAGTGTCGCGGGCAGTTTCAGGCCGGTGCTCGCGGTGAGCCGGTTGCGCAGTTCGACCGACGTCAACGAGTCGAACCCGATCTCCTTGAACGCTCGGCCGGCATCGATCGCCTCGGCACGGGAATGGCCGAGCACGGCGCCGACGGCACCACGGACCAGGTCCAGCACGAGCCGGTCCCGTTCGGCCGGCGGCAGCGTGGCCATCCGGCGTGCCAACGTCTGGTCGGTCGGTGTGGCCTGTTCCGCCGCCAATGCCTGCCGCACCTCGGGGAGTTCGTCCAGGAGTGGGCGGCGGCGGGCGGACGTGAAGCCGGGCACGAACCTCGCCCAGTCCACATCGGCCACCGCGACGAACGTCTCGTCATGGTCAAGTGCGGTGCGCAGCGCGGCCAGCGTCACCTCGGGTGGCATGGCGCGTACACCGCGTCGGCGCAACTGTTCCTCGGCGTCGTCGTGCGCGGCCATACCGCCGCCACGCCACGCGCCCCACGCCACGGAGGTCGCGGTGCGGCCGCGGTCGCGGCGATGCTGGGCGAGTGCGTCCAGGTACGCGTTGCCGGCGGCGTAGGCACCCTGGCCGCCGCTGCCCCACACGCCCGCGTTGGAGGAGAACAGGACGAACGCGTCCAGGTCGTCGTCGAGCAGTTCGTCCAGATTCCGTGCGCCGTCGACCTTGGCCGACAACACATCGGCCAGTTCGGCCGCGCCCATGTCGGCGAGCATGGTGGCCTGCACGACCCCGGCCGTGTGGACGACCGCGCGGATAGGTTCGCCTGTCAACACTTTCGCCAGGGCGGCGCGGTCGGCCATATCGCAGGCGACCACGGTGGCCGTGGCGCCGAGGGCGGCCAGTTCGTCCACCAGTTGGGCGGCGCCGGGGGCGGACGGGCCGCGTCGGCTGGTGAGTATGAGGTCGTCGGCGCCCGCTGTCGCGAGCCAGCGGGCCACGTGCGCGCCGAGTGCGCCGGTGCCGCCGGTGATCAGGATCGTGCCGGTGGGCTGCCAAGTTCTGGTCGGTCGTCGGTCGCCGATCGGGGCGTGCACGAGGCGTCGGGCCAGGATGCCGTTTCCGCGGATCGCGAGCTGGTCCTCGTCCGCGATGCCGGCCAGTGCGCTGACCAGACGTTGCGCGGCGACCGGGTCGACGGTGTCCGGCAGGTCGACGAGGCCGCCCCAGCGGTCGGCGTGTTCCAGGCCGACCACCCGGCCAAGGCCCCAGACCTGCGCTTGCGTCGGGGAGGTCAGCGAATCGCCGCGCCCGGTCGACACGGCGCCCGATGTCGCCAGCCACAGCGGGGCGTCGATGCCGGCCTGCACGGTGTGAAGTGTGTTCACAAGGCCGTGCGTCTCGTCGAAGGCCAGCAACG
>DATBCR010000217.1:0-5799 GCA_036270375.1 Pseudonocardiaceae bacterium
GAGCTTGGCGCGCAGTGCGGCGAACGCGGCGTTCAGCGGATCGTCCGATGTGGACAGCAGGCGGCCCAGGTCGGCGTACCTGTCCGGTGCGGTGTCGGCGAGGGCGGCCAGCACGGTCGGTGCCACCAGTGCGTTGGCCCGGCCGTGTGGGATGTGGTACTCGCTGGTCAGCGGGAAGCCGAGCGCGTGCACGACGGTCGCGTTCGCGTTGGACATCGCCATGCCCGAGGCAAGGCAGCCGGCCATCAGTTCGGCGCGCGCGGCGCGGTCGCCGTCGCGGACAGCGGGTACCGCGGCGGTGCTCAGCATGCCGAGGGCGATACGGGCACATACATCGGTATACGGCGTGGCGGCACGTGCCAGGTACGCCTCGATCGCGTGCAGCATCGCGTCCAGCGCGGTGTCCGCCGCCACCGCGTTCGGCACCGTGGCCAGGGTTTCCGGGTCGGCCAGCACCATGCGCGGCGCCAGCCACCGGCCGCTGACCGCGAACTTGCGCCCGGTGCCGTCCGCGATCGTGGCGTGCCGGGACAGTTCCGCGCCGCTGCCCGGCGTGGTCAGCACCGCGACCACGGGTACCCCGGGATTGGTGAACCGGCTCAGTCCCTCGTAGTCGCTCAGCTCACCGGGATGGGCGGCCAGGCCGGCGCACGCCTTGGCGGCGTCGATCACGCTGCCGCCGCCGACCGCGACGATGCCGTCATGCCCGTCCAGTTCGGCCCGGCACCGTCGCACCACGTCGATGTCCGGGTCCGGGCGCACACCGGGCCACGGCGCCGGATCCAGGTGTGCGGCCCGCAACTCGGCCACCACCCGGTCGGTCCAGCCGGCCGCCGTCACACCCGGGTCGGACACCACGAGCGGCCGCGCGATGCCCAGCGCGGCAACGCAAGCGCCGACATCGGCAAGCACACCGGCACCGACGTGCAGTTCCGGCGTCTCCTTGGCCACCCACCTTGTGTTCAGTGCTGCGAGAGCCATCGCAGCACCGCCGTGTTCACGTTGTCCGGACCGAGGCCGTACCGGACCAGCATCTGGTCGTACTCCGCGAGCTGCCCGCAGTACTGGTCGGGCACGCCGAAACTCAGCACCGGCATCGGATGCTCGCCGAGCACCACCGACGCCACCGCGGAACCGAGCCCGCCGATCCGGTTGTGGTCCTCGTAGGTGACAAGCAGCCTGCTGCGCCTTGCCTCGGCCAGGATCGCGGCGGTGTCCAACGGCTTGAGGGTGTGCACGTTCACCACCCGCACCCGAACCCCGTGCGTGCCAAGCAGTTCCGCCGCCTGCAACGCCATCGGCACGATCTGGCACCCGGTGGCAAGGATGCTCACGTCCACCGGTTCATTGTCGCCCACGCCGCCGTCGCGCAGCACGACCACCTCGCCGATCCGGAACTCGACCGGCTCGTCGTACACGGCGGGCGTCGGCCCCCGGCTGGCCCGCAGGTACACCGGTCCAGGATGCCGGGCGGCGGCCTTCGTCGCCAGATACGTCTCGTACGCGTCGGCGGGCGACAACACGGTCATCCCCGGCAGCGCACGGGTCACCGCGATGTCCTCGACGCAACTGTGGCTCGGCCCCGCGTAGCCGCCGGACAGGCCGGTGTAGTAGCCGATCACCTTGACGTTAGCGCGGTTGTAGCAGACGTCGATGCGCAACTGCTCGCAAGCCCGCATCGTGCCGAACACCGCGAACGTGTTGACGAACGGGATCTTGCCCCGGATCGCCAGCCCGGCCGCGATCCCGATCTGGTCCGCCTCCGCGATGCCCACGTTGAGGTACCGGTTCGGGAACTCCTTGTCGAACGGCACATCGGGCAGCCCGAGGTCGTTCTCGACGGAGAAGATCCGGTCGTCCGCACGGGCCAACTCCAACTGCGCGCGCCGGCACGTGGCGCGGCTGTTGTGCCCGTACGTCGCGAACCAGTCGGCCAGCCCGCCCATCACGCGCCGCCTCGGCGGACCGCGGTGGTGAACACCGCCGCCGCGTCGTGTTCGGTCACCGGCACCGGGTTGAGCCCGAGATGGAACTTGTCCGCCATCATCTTCGTGACCAGATCGGGCACGTGCGCCTCGGTGACGCCGAGTTCGCGCAGGCTCGGAATCGGCAGCGCCGCAACGAGATCCCGCACCGCCTGCACCCCGGCCTCGGCCTCCTCGTTGATGCCGCGGGTGCCGTTGGCCACACCGAGCGCGCGCGCGAGTGCGACGAACCGGACCGACAGGTGCGGCAGGTTGAATTCCATCCCGTCGGCGAGGAACAGCGCGACGCCGACGCCGTGGTGCACGTCGAACATCGCGTTGACCGCGTGCGCGAACGCGTGGTCGACCGCGCCGCCGCCCTTCATCGAGATGCCGGCGGACAGGCTGCCGGTCATCATCTTCTCCCGTGCGTCCACATCGGACCCATCGGCGACCGCGTCCGGCAGGGCACGGTAGATGGTGGATATCGCGTAGAGCGCCATCGCGTCCGCGAGTGGCTGCCGGTCCGCCGACACGTACGCGCCGATCGCGTGTGCCAGCGCGTCGATCCCGGCGGCGGCGGTCGGTCCGGGCGGCAAGGTCAGTGTCAGTTCTGGGTCGCACAGCGCCGCCTGTGCCGGCGTGGCGACGATGTGCATCTTGAAGACGCGGCTGCTGTCGGTGATGATCGCGCCGGCCACCGCCTCGCTGCCGGTGCCCGCTGTCGTGGGCACCTGGACCAGCGGCGGTGTCGGCAAGGTGACCGCGCGGGCGCCGTCCTCGTACTCGACGATGCTGCCGCCGTTGGACCACACGACGGCCGCCGACTTCGCGACGTCGAGCGCGCTGCCGCCGCCGACGCCGATGAACCCGTCGCATCCGTTGTCCCCGTAGGCCTTCGCCGCCGCAGCCACCTGGATCTCGGACGGATTCGTGCGCACGTCGGTGAACGTCGAGCAGGCGATGCCGGCCTCCTTGAGCGACGCGAGCACCGGATCGACCACCCCGGCCGCCATCACACCCGGATCGGACACCAGCAGGACGTGCCGCACGCCGAGATCGCGCAGCACACCGCCGGCCAGCCGCGCGGCGCCCCGTCCATAGTGGACCTGCGGCACCAGGTGGAAGAACTCCACCCGTCGCTCACCCGACACCGGTGGCCACCTTCCCGCCGAGCCGGCCGAACCCGCTGTACACCGCCCAGTCCAGCACGGTGAGGATGTCGAACAGCGGCACCGGCAGGTCGGGCCGCAGTTCGTCGAGCACGGCGGGCAACATGGTGCATTCGCTGACCAGCGCGCCGATGTCCGGCTCCCGGGACAGGAACTCGTGGATCACCTGCCGCAGGTCCTCGCGCATCGTCTCGTGCAGGTCCGCGTCGACCTCCTTGGTCTCCAGGAACTTCAGCCACGACTTGCACTCGCCGACCCCGGCCACGCTCACCGGGAAGTCCTCGCTCGACCACCCGCACGCGTTGAAGTTGCGCTCGCCGACCGCGTCGGTGAAGAACGTCAGCACACCGATCCGCCGGCCCGGCGCGATCATCCTGGCCACGGTCGGCACCGCGACCAGGCTGGACAGCACGACCGGCACCCGCACCGCTGCCGCCACCTGCGGCTGGACCAGCGCCATCAGGCCGCAGTTGGCCGTGATGACCTTCACGCCCTCCTTGGCCAGTTCGCGCGCCGCGTCCACGTACAGCGGCAGCAGCGCCTCGGCGTCCTCCTGCGTACGTGGTGTCGTCGCGCCCTCGACGATCATCCGCCGGACCGGGTAGGGCCACGTGGCCTCGCTGGCCATGCAGCCGGGGACGTCGGCCATCTTGCCCTGCAGCATCAGGATGCCAAGGGGAGCCGCATCGGTCATTGCCGCCACCTCCGTACCTCGTCCGCGACGGTGGCCGTGACGCTGTTCGCGTCGAGGCCGCAGCGGACCAGGTGTGCTTCGTAGGAACAGATCACATGGGCGTACTCATCGGGCAGGCCGAGCATCCGCACCGGCACCGGGGCCTCGGCCGCGAGCACCTCGGCGACCGCGCTGCCGAGGCCGCCGATGACGGAGTGCTCCTCGACGGTGACGATCAGCCCGGTGCGCCGCGCCGAATCGACCAGCACCGCGCGGTCCACCGGCTTGATCGAGTAGAGGTCCACCACCCTGGCCCGGATGCCCTGTGCGGCAAGGGAATCCGCTGCCGTCAGCGCGGTGGCGACAGTGGTCAGGCCGGCCGCGACGATCGTCACGTCCTCGCCGTCGCGCAGCACCTTCGAGCCGCCGATGGCGAACGAGTCGGTCTCCCCGTACACCTGGGTCGTCGGGTCCACGCCGAGCCGGATGTAGACCGGCCCCTGCCAGTCCCTCGCGGCGAGCGTCAGATGGTAGGCGGCGATCGCGTCCGCCGGTGCGAGCACCACCATGTTCGGCATCGCCCGTGCGATCGCGATGTCCTCGCCGCAGTGGTGGGTCGGGCCGGAGAAGCCGGCCGCGATACCGGTGAACGTGCCGGCGATCTTCACGTTCGACCTGTGGTACGCCAGGTCCAGCCGCACCTGCTCGCACGCCCGCATCAGCGCGAAGCTGCCGAACGTGTTGATGAACGGGATCTTCCCGACGGCCGCCATCCCGGCCGCCGCACCGACCAGGTTCGCCTCCGCGATGCCGAAGTCGAAGTAGCGGCCGGGGTAGTGGCGCATGAATTCTTCGCCGCCGCAGTCGCCGAGATCGCCTTCCAGCGACATGATCCGGTCGTCGGTGGCCGCCGCCTCGAACTGGGCCAGCCGGGAGGTGTCGATCGCGGACAGCCCGTGCCGCTCGATCCAGGCCGCGCTCCCGGGAACCGGGGTGATCGTTTCCGTCATGACGGCACCTCACCGGACAGTTCCGCGAGCGCCTGCTGGTATTGCTCCTGGGAGAATTTTCCATAATGCCAGGTGTGCGTGTTCGCCGTGAACGACAGCCCGTGGCCCTTCTCGGTCCGCGCGATCACACAGCTGGGCCGGCCGGACGCGAACGGCACCCGGTGCAGTGCTTCGCTGAGCTGCGTTACGTCGTGCCCGTCGACATCGGCCACCTGCCAGCCGAACGCGCGCCACTTGTCCGCGAACGGTTCCAGCGCCATGATCTCCTCGGTCGGCCCGTCCTCCTGGAAACCGTTGCGGTCCACCACGACCACCAGGTTGTCCAGCTGGAAGTGCGCCGCGGACATGGCGGCCTCCCAGACCGAACCCTCCTCGCACTCGCCGTCGCCGAGCACCACGAACGTCCGGCTGGTGTTGTTGTCGTGCCGGTTGGCCAGCGAGATGCCGACACCGACCGGCAGGCCGTGCCCGAGCGACCCGGTGGCCCACTCGACGCCAGGGATGTCGCGGGACGGATGTCCGGCCAGGCGGCTGCCCGGCTGTTTGTAGGTGGCCAGTTCGGACACCGGGAAGAACCCACGCTCGGCAAGCACCGCGTAGAGCGCGGCCGACGCGTGGCCCTTGCTGTAGATCAGGTGGTCCCGCTCCGTCCACTGTGGATTGGACGGGTCCACCTTCAACACGTCGTCGAAGAACAGCACGGTCAGGATCTCGGTCGCCGACATCGAGCCGCCGACGTGCGCGCCGGGGCTGTTGGTGGCCAACTCCACAATATGGTGCCGAATCCGGTGGGCCAGCTCGACCAGCGGTCGGGCCGTTGTCGCGGTCATCCGTCCTCCATTCACACCGGTCACCACAGCCGGCTCGCGTTGTCCCACGGCTCGACGTAGTCCAGCGAGCGTGCGTAGGCGACCAGATCGTCCCGGTGCGTCAGCACCTTCGTGAACGCGTCCGCGTAGGCGTCCACCGACGCCGGATCG
>DATBCR010000218.1:0-31860 GCA_036270375.1 Pseudonocardiaceae bacterium
AGTACCTGACCGTCGACGCCCCCGAGGAGCACCTCGGCGTGCTCACCCAACTCCTGGCCAGCCGCAAGGGACAGCTGCGCACGATGAGCGGCCACGGCTCGGGCCGGGTCCGGCTGGAGTACGTCGTGCCGGCCCGCGGCCTGATCGGGTTCCGGACCGAGTTCCTGACCGAGACCAGGGGCACCGGGATCATGAACCACGTGTTCGAGGGCTATTTCCCGTGGGCGGGCGAGCTGCGCACCCGGCACACCGGGTCGCTGGTCGCGGACCGCTCCGGCGCGGTCACCGGCTACGCCCTGATCCAGCTGGCCGACCGGGGCACGTTCTTCGTCGAGCCGGGCGCGGACGCCTACGAGGGCATGGTGGTCGGCGAGAACCCGCGCGCCGAGGACCTCGACGTGAACGTGTGTCGGGAGAAGAAGCTCACGAACGTCCGCTCCTCCACCGCGGACGTGCTGGAACGCCTTGCCCGGCCACGGAAACTTGGCCTCGAGGAGTCGCTGGAGTTCTGCGCGTCCGACGAGTGTGTCGAGGTGACGCCGCACGTGGTCCGGATCCGGAAACTGGTGTTGGACAGCACACAGCGGGCACGGCAGCGCGGCAGGGCACGCGACCGCGACCAAGCCTGACCGGATACCGCCCGACGGCATACCGAAAGCGAACCGTCGCAGTACCGTCACCGACCCACATCGGGCCAACCCGCGGCACGGTCGTACCGTGGTGCCAGTGGCCGAAAAGGCGGTGCGAGTGTCGGCGCCCGGTGGCAGCATGACGGCCCGTGCGGGGGAGCACTGTTTCCTGGCGGAACACTGCTGGAGGGGAGGTCGCCGGGTGGGCTGGAGTGGACGGTCGCGGCGCCACGGATCCACGGCGGGACAACCATTCCGATTGGTGACCGCGATACTCGTCGGCACCGCGGTGCTGCTGCTGGCCGGGTGCACGTCCGCCCCACCGCCCCCGCTGGTCGCCACGCCGGCCGCGCGCACGTCGCAGGTCCAGCCGACCGACACCTCGCAGGTGGTGGTCGGCGTGGACGGCGTCACCGGCCCGTACAACCCGCACGAGCTTGCCGACCAGTCCGCCGTGACCACCGCGCTGTCCAGCCTCCTGCTGCCGTCGGTGTTCCGCACCGCCCGGGACGGCACCCCGGCTCTCGACCGCACGCTGATGGTGTCCGCGCAGGTGACCAACGCGAACCCGTTCACCGTCGTCTACCAGGTCCGCACGGACGCCACCTGGTCGGACGGCACCCCGATCGACGCGGCCGACTTCGTCTACCTGCGCAACCAGATGACCGCCCAGCCCGGCGTGATCGACCCGGCCGGTTACCACCTCGTCTCCCGAATCACCGCCCGGGACAACGCGAAGGTCATCACCGTCACGTTCGCGAAGGCCTACCCGGCGTGGCGTTCGCTGTTCACCGACCTGCTGCCGGCGCACCTGCTCAAGGACGCCCCCGGCGGCTTCGCCAGCGCGCTGAACGACAGCTTCCCGGCCACCGCGGGCCCGTTCGACATCAAGACGCTCGACCTCGGCGGCGGCGAGATCGTGCTGGAGCGCAGCGACCGCTACTGGGACCGCCCGAGCGTGCTCGGCCAGATCGTGCTGACCAAGGCGGACAGCCAGGGCATGTCGGACGCGTTACGCAGCAAGGCCGACCAGATGGCGTACAGCAGGGTGGACGCCGCCGGCCTGAACCTGTTGCGGCAGTTGGGCACCACGTACGGGCTGAGCACGGTCGCCCGGCCGGAGCTGGCCTCGGTGCTGCTGCGGCCGGGTTCGCCGCAACTGTCCGAGCAGGCGGTGCGCGGCGCGATCGCGGCGGCGGTGGACCGGGCCGCGCTGATCGCCACCGGCACCGGCGGCGGGCCGTCCGTCGGCCTGACCGCGGGCGCGTTGGTGACCGTGCCGTCCCAGGCCGGTTATCTGGCCAGCATGCCGGCCGGTGCGCCGGGCGCGCTGCCGGATCCGGCGCAGGTACCGTCGCTGCTGGCACAGGCCGGTTACGTGCGGAGCGGTACCGGCTGGTCCCGGGCCGGCCACCAGCTCAGCCTGGTGATCGCGGCACCGGCCGGCCGGGAGCCGTACGTCAGCATCGCCAACCAGCTCCGTGCGCAACTCGTGGCCGCTGGACTGCCGGCCACCGTCGTGACGCCGGACGCGACCCAGTTGTACGAACAGTTACTGAATCCGGCCACCACCAACACGAACGGCGGAGCCGGCGGCACCAATGCACCCATCGACATCGTTGTCGGCCCGCAACCCGCTGGCGCCGATCCGGCCACCGAACTGGCCTCATGGTTCGGGTGCACCGCGAGCGCCGGTGCCACCGCGCCGCCGGTGTCCGCCGGCCCGCTCGGCTGGTGCGACCAGGACGCGCAACCCAGTATCGACGCGGCGCTGACCGGCGAGCTGCGGCTGTCCGACGCGCTGGCTAAGGTGGAGCCGCTGTTGTGGGCACAGGCGGTGGAGATCCCACTGTTCCAGGTGTCCGACGTGCTGGTGGTCGGCCCGCAGGTGTCCGGTGTGGACAGTGGGTCGCCGATGGCCGGCCCGTTCTCCGGTGCCGCCGAATGGAATCGCACGAATGGGTGAAGCAATTCACGAACGGCGTAACGACCGCAGCCGTTACTCTGGGTAATCGATCGAGTGCGCGATGGTGTCTGATATTGCTTTTTTGTCACGACTCGCGAGTAGGTACGCCGCCGTACCCCTTGCATAGTGGGTGGAATGTGTCAATCGGATAATCCGCCGTATACGGCGCAAGCCCCTACGTTCGCAGAGCGGACATTGCCGGCCGGTGACCGGCCGGTTGCGGGTGGCTACTGACACGTCACCCTTTGGTCACGATCGACGCGCGACCAGTGACCGCAGGCATCTAGGGTTCTTACCGTGCTGCCACAGCGCGCCGCGTAGGCTCGCGCGGCGTTACACGTCTCGGGCGCACTCCGGTCATGTTTATTGGCCGGTCCCACCCGTGCTAGGAGGGCACGTTTCATGAGGAGATCTAGGGCATACGGTGCGATGGCGCTGCTCGCCGGCGCTGCGGTCGCCCTGAGCGGTTGCGGTAGCAGCGGTTCGAGCGGCGGTTCCGGTGCGGCCAACAACGGCCCGACGAACGCCGACCCCAATGCACTCGCGCTGTCCCAGCCGTACGTTCGGCCGAAGACGCCGGACGCAGGCCAGGTCACGGTTGCGGTTGACGAGTCCTTCACCAACTACAACAACAATCTCGCCACCACCAACAACATCGCGAACCTCTACATCGACAACCTGACTCAGCCGGAGACCTTCTTCACCAATGACGTCAAGAACGTCAGCAAGGTGCAGGTGGACGGCGACTACATGGATTCGGTGAAGGTCGTTTCGCAGAGTCCGCAGGTGATCGAGTACAACATCAAGCAGGCGGCGGTGTGGCAGGACGGCGCGCCGTTCGACTGCGCCGACTTTTACCTGCAGTGGCTCGCGGGTGCGGTGGACAGCGGTGACGTGGCCAACGCGTTCCAGAACGTGATTCCGGGCCTCGACCACATCAGCGGCATCAAGTGCTCGAACAACATGAAGACCGTCACCGTCACGTTCTCCAAGAACTGGGCGGACTGGCAGGGCCTGTTCAGCGGCATGGTGCCGGCACACGTCCTGACCAAGGCGCTCAACATGACCGACGACCAGCTGATCAAGCTGAACGACAACAGCGCGTCGGACAAGGCCGCCCTGCTCAAGGTCGCGGACTACTACTCCGGTGGCCCGAACTCCGACCACGGCTTCGCGGGTCTCAGCCTGGCCACCTCGCTGTCGGCCGGTCCGTTCATGATCCAGTCCGCGGACGGCAAGTCCGACACGGTCCTGGTCCGCAACCCGAAGTGGTGGGGCAACCCGGCCGGCCCGGCCAAGCTGGACGTCCGGACCAACCGTGATGACCAGTCCGCCTACCAGCAGTTGCAGAACAAGGAGATCCAGGTCGCGGGCGGTCAGCCGAACGCCCAGGTCGCCCAGGAGGTCAAGGCCAGTGGCGGTCAGTACAAGCTGATCACCGGTATCGGCGTCACCTTCGAGCACCTGGACATGCAGGCGGCCAACCCGGTGTTCAAGCTGTACCCGGAACTGCGCACCGCGTTCTCGGACTGCGTGAACCGGCAGGACGTCATCAACAAGGTCGTCGCGGACGTCGACCCCGACATCAAGCCGCTCGGCATGGTTCTGTTCCTCCCGACCGAACAGGCCTACCAGGACCACTACGCCAACACCGGTCACGGTGACGAGGCCGCCGCCAAGCAGGTGCTGACCGCTGCCGGCTGGACGATGGGCGCCAACGGCTATATGCAGAAGAACGGCCAGACGGCGACCATCACCATCGGTCACAAGACCAACGACCGCCGCGAGGCGACCGTGCAGGCGATCCAGGCGCAGTGCAAGCCGGCCGGCATCCAGGTGCAGGACTTCACCAGCGACGGCTTCAACGCCAAGAACCTGCCCGCCGGCAACTACCAGGTGGCGCTGTTCGCCTGGACCGGCAGCCCGTTCAAGTCCGGTTTCGACTCGATCTACCAGACCAAGAGCGGTGCCCTCGGCGGCGCGAACTACCAGGGTTACACCAACACCAAGGTGGACGCACTGTTCCAGCAGGCCGACGGTGAGCTGAGCTACGCGAAGCGCACTTCGGAGCTGCAGCAGGCCGACCAGCTGATCGCGAAGGACGGCTTCACCCTTCCGCTGTTCACGCTGCCGGAGTACGGCGTCACCGACGGCACCGTCACGGCGCTCGCGCAGGACGGGTCGAAGGAAGGCATCACCGACAACGAGGCATCCAGCGGCATCGTCTGGAACGCTTTCGCCTGGACCAAGGCCTAGTCCGGACACCAGGCAAGGCGTAACAATTGGATGACCACCCACTCGTCGGAGTGACGGTCGTGTGAGACACGGGAGCCGGCGCCACAAGCGTCGGCCCCCGTGTACACGGTGCCCCCCGTCCGCCCAACGGCCCGGCGGGGAGCCACCTGGGAGGATTGGATGCTTCGCTACGTTATCCGCCGGATCATGATTTCGATCCCAATTATCATCCTGGCGACTTTTCTCTGTTTCGCGCTGGTCACCGCCATGGGCGATCCCCTCGGTGACTGGAAGACCGCGAAACCGCGCCTGCCGCAGGAGATCACAACCGAAGAAACGATCATCGGCTACAACCAGCCGTTCTTCGAGCGCTACGGCCACTGGGCGGTCAACTTCATCAAGGGTGACTGGAACCGCAACGTCGTCCCCGGCGACAACAACCAGGCCGTGAAGCCGCAGATCATGCAGGCACTGTGGGTCACCGTCAAGCTCGTGCTGTTCGCCGAACTGCTGGCCTTCGTGGTCGGCATGCTCATCGGCGTGTTGAGCGCGGTCCGACAGTATTCAATGTTCGATTATTCGGTGACCGGCATAGCCTTCGTGTTGTTCTCCATGCCTTTGTTCTGTATCGCGATCATTCTCAAGGCGTTCGCGCCGCCGTTGAACGACTGGCTGCAGTCGATCGGTTTCGGCCGGTGGATCACCACCGCCGGACCACCAACAAGCGGTTACAACGGGTCGTTCTGGCATCAGATCTATCAGTTCACCGGTGTTTACATTCTCCCGGTGATCTGCCTGTTCGCCATTTCCTTCGCCCTCTACAGCCGGTTCCAGCGCGGTTCGATGCTCGACGTGCTGAACTCCGACTACGTGCGCACAGCACAAGCGAAGGGACTGTCCCAGTCACGCGTGATCTTCCGGCACGCGTTCCGCAACGCGCTGATCCCGGTCGTCACGGTCGCCGCCCTGAACATCGGTGTCGTGTTCTCCGGCGCGATCATCACCGAGCGGGTGTTCGACTGGCAGGGCATGGGGACGCTGATCGTGAACGCGGTGGAGACCGTCGAGCCCTGGATGGTGCTCTCGTGGCTGGTGGTCACCGCGATCTTCATCATCACGTTCAACCTCATCGCGGACATCCTGTACGCCTACCTCGACCCGAGGATTCGCCTTGACTAACCCAACTCTTCAGGTCGCGGCGGAAGCTTCGGCGGCGAGCGTCCAGGAACTGTCGGCCTCCACGTTCGACACGACGAAGGCGCGCAAGCAGAGCACCGTCATCATCCGTCGTTTCGTACGCCACCGCCTCGCCATGATCAGCCTGTTCGTGTTCGTCGCGCTCCTGTTGTTCGCTGTCATCGGCGGGGCGCTGTGGAAATACCCGTACACGTACGAGGACGTCACCGGCAACGGCCGTTACCTTGCGCCGAGCGGCGACCATCCGTTCGGCACCGACGCACTGGCGTCCGACAGCATGGCGCAGGTGCTGCGTGGCACGCAGTTCTCGATGCTGATCGCGATTGTGGTGGCATTCCTGTCCACCAGCATCGGCGTCGTGCTCGGCGCGCTCGCGGGCTACTTCCGTGGCTGGATCGACAGCATGATCAGCCGGTTCATCGACCTCGTCCTGGTCATTCCGGCGATCGTGCTGGTCGGCGTGCTGTCCCGCAACTCGTTCGGTTCGTCCCCGACGGGTGGCGGTGGCGGCAACTGGTACATCATCGCGCTCTTCCTCGGCCTTACCGGCTGGACCAGCGTCGCCCGCGTGATCCGCGGCATGACGTTGTCGTTGCGCGAGAAGGAGTTCGTCGAGGCGGCCAGGGCGCTCGGCGGCGGTGTCGGCCGGCTGGTGTTCAAGCACATCCTGCCGAACACGCTGGACGTCATCATCGTGAACGCCACGATCGCGGTGTCCCAGGCGGTGCTCGCGGAGGCCGCGTTGTCGTTCATCGGCCTCGGTGTGCATCCGCCGAACACGTCCCTCGGACTGCTGATCAACCGCAACGAATTGGAGATTACGCTGCACCCCTGGCTGTTCTGGTTCCCGTTCGTGTTCATCATCCTGATCTCGCTGACCGCGAACTTCATCGGCGACGGTCTGCGCGACGCGTTCGACCCGAGGCAGAAGCGGGTGCGGGCGTGACGGCGCGACACAGGACGTCGAACAACGGTGACGGCGGGCTCGGCACGCTGAGCCCGGACGAACTGGGCGCCGGCCGGGCCGGCCGCACCGAGGACGACGCCGAACTCCTCGTCGTCGACAACCTCTCGGTCGGCTTCGGCACGGAGGACGGCATCGTGCACGCGGTGCGCAACGTGTCCTTCACCCTCGGCTCGCGGCAGGTGCTCGGCATCGTCGGCGAGTCCGGCTCCGGCAAGTCGGTGTCCTCGATGGCGGTGATGGGCATTCTGCCCAAGACCGCACGGGTCACCGGCTCCATCAGGTTCCGCGGCCGGGAACTCGTCGGGCTGCCCTACGGCGACCTGCGCAAGCTGCGCGGCAACGGCATCTCGATGATCTTCCAGGACCCGATGACCTCGCTCAACCCGGTGTTCACGGTCGGCTGGCAACTCGCCGAGGCCTACCGGGCGCACCACAACGTCTCCAAGAAGGCGGCGTGGGCGAAGTCGGTCGAGGCGCTGGACCTGGTCGGCATCCCGCAGCCGGACCGCAGGGCCGCGCAGTATCCGCACGAGTTCTCCGGCGGTATGCGGCAGCGGGTGGTGATCGCCATGTCGATCATCAACGACCCGGAGCTGATCATCGCGGACGAGCCGACCACCGCGCTGGACGTCACGGTGCAGGCGCAGATCCTGGAGACGCTGCTGCGGATCCGGGACGAGACGAACGCCGCGGTCATCATGATCACGCACGACCTCGGTGTCGTGGCCGGCATGGTGGACCGGGTGCAGGTGATGTACGGCGGGACGGTCGTCGAGTCCGGCTCGGTCGAGGAGGTGTTCGCGGCGCCCCGGATGCCGTACACCATCGGCCTGCTCGGCTCGATCCCGAACCCGGCCCTCATCGGCAAGAAGCTCACCCCGATCAAGGGTGCGCCGCCGTCGCTGATGAACCTGCCGAACGGGTGCGCGTTCGTACCGAGGTGCCCGCTGGCCATCCCCGAGTGCCACGAGTCCGAGCCGGCACTGACCGACACCGACCGGCGGGATCACCGCAGCCGGTGCCACCGGTGGTCGGACCTGGTCACCATCGAGTCGCCGCAACTGCTGTTCGAGCGGCAGGAGATCGGCATGGTGGAGAACCCGGCCGCACTCACCATGGCCAACCCGGACATCCCGATCCTGGAAGACGTCGTCGACATCGAGCAGCGCATGGCCGCCGAACGCGAGGACAGCGAACACAACGGCGGCGAGCACAACACAGGCGAGGAGACGACCTCGTGACGAGTCCCTCTGTCGAAGACGCCATCCCGGCGGCCGCGAGCCGGTCGTCGGCCGACCGTGACCAGGACAGCAAGCCGCTGCTCGAGGTGCACGACCTCGTCAAGCGGTTCCCGGTCCGTGGCGGCGGCATCATCAAGCGCACCGTCGGCTACGTCGACGCCGTGTCCGGGGTCAGTTTCGACCTGCACCCCGGCGAGACGCTCGGCCTTGTCGGCGAGTCCGGCTGCGGCAAGTCCACCACCGGCCGGGCCATCCTGCAGTTGCACAAGCCGACGTCGGGTTCGGTGCGGTTCCAGGGCACCGAACTGACCAAGCTTGGCAACAACAGGCTGCGGCCGATCCGGCGGGACATGCAGATCGTGTTCCAGGACCCGTACGCGTCGCTGAACCCGCGCTGGCAGGTCAACGACATCGTCTCCGAGCCGTTCAAGATCCACAGGTCGGGTGGCAGCGGCCGCGAGGTGCAGCACCGGGTGGACGAACTGCTGGAACTGGTCGGCCTCAACCCGGAGCACCGCAACCGGTACGGCCACGAGTTCTCCGGCGGCCAGCGCCAGCGCATCGGCATCGCGCGGGCGCTCGCGCTCAACCCGAAACTGGTGGTGCTGGACGAACCGGTGTCCGCGCTCGACGTGTCGGTCCAGGCGGGGGTCGTGAACCTGCTGGAGGAACTGCAGGACCGGCTCGGGCTGGCGTACCTGTTCGTGGCGCACGACCTGTCCGTCGTGCGGCACATCTCCGACCGGGTCGCCGTGATGTACCTGGGCAAGATCGTCGAACTCGGCAACCGGGAGGACATCTACGCCCAGCCCGCGCACCCGTACACGCAGGCGCTGCTGTCCGCGGTGCCGGTGCCCGACCCGGTGGTGGAACGGCAGCGGCAGCGGATCGTGCTGACCGGTGACGTGCCGAGCCCGGTGAACCCGCCGTCGGGTTGCCGGTTCCGCACCCGGTGCTGGAAGGCACAGGACATCTGCGCGGTGGAGGAGCCCAAGCTGGAGATCCGCGGCAGCGCGAACCAGGTGGCCTGCCACTTCGCCGAGGTGCGGGCGATGGTCTGACGGTTCTGATACCGCTCTGATACCGGGATACGGACCGGCATACCTGGTGTGACGCCGGGTGTGCCGGTCCGGTCGTGTCCGCGTCGGATCGTCCAGCAGAATGTGCTGGTGACGTTGACAGCGCCTTCCCGTTTGCTGCTGGTGCACGCGCATCCGGATGACGAGAGCCTGTGGACCGGCGGCACGATCGCCCGCTACGCCGCGCGTGGCGTGCAGGTCACGGTCGTCACCTGCACGCTTGGCGAGCAGGGCGAGATCATCCCGGCGGACCTGGCGCTCCTCGATGCGTCGGTCGGGGACCAGCTCGGTGGCTACCGGGCAGGTGAGCTGCGTTCCGCGTGCGCCGCGCTCGGCGTGACGGACCACAGGTACCTCGGCGGCATCGGGCGCTGGCGGGACTCCGGCATGGCGGGCGATCCGGCGAACGCCCATCCACGGGCGTTCACGCGCGGCCCGATCGCCGAACAGGTGGCCGCGCTCGGCGAGGTGATCGCGGACGTGCGGCCGCAGGTGGTGGTGAGCTACGGGGCCGACGGCGGCTACGGCCATCCCGACCACGTCCGGGCGCACGACATCACGGTGGCCGCAGCGGCGGCCAGCGACGACGTGTTCCGGGTCTGCTACACGGTCCGGTCCCGCAAAGCCTCCGACGCGGGGGTGGCCGCGTTGGCGTCCCTGCCGGGCCTGCCCTATCGGCTGCCGGCACCGGGCGAGCTGCCGACCGTCGACGATGACACGATCACCTCGGTGATCGACGTCGAGGAGTACCTGCCGGCCAAGCTCCGCGCCCTGCGCGCGCACGCCACCCAGATCAGCGTGTGGGACGACGGCGCCGGCCACAGCGCCTACGCGCTGTCCAACGGCATCGCGCTGCCGGTACTGACCCACGAGTACTTCCAGATCCCCGGCGGCGATCCGGCGGACACGTCGACCGACCTGTTCGCCAACCTCACCGGCGCCAACCTCACCGGTGCCGACCGATGACCACGACACCGACGGCCACGACACCGACGGCCGCAGAGCGATTCGACTGGCTCGTGTTGACCGCGCTCGTCGTCGACGCGATCGTGCTGGCCCTGCTTGAGGTCTTCTTCCTGCCGGTGCGTTTCGACGGTCGCCTGTTGCCGCGGTGGGGGAGCAGCACGCCGTTCCCGATCACCGTCGTGCTGGCGCTGGTCACCATGCCGCTGCTGGTGTCCGCCGCCGCACGGGTGTCCGCGCGGCTGCTGGTGGCCGGTGGACCGCTGTGGGCGTGGCTGCTCACCATCGGCGTCGTCGGGTTCGCCGGCCCGGAGAACATGGTGCTGCTGCAGGACTGGCGCACGCTCCTGCTGCTCGCCTGTGGCACCCTGCCGGCCGCGGTGGCCCTCGGCAACGGATTGGCAAGACGCCCGGTCAGGCACGCACCCAGTAGCGGTAGTGGTGATGTGGGCGGCAGCCAAGACCGGCGTACAGGCTGACCGCGGCCCTGTTGTGCTCGGCAACCTGCAGCGCGCACCTGGTCGCGCCACGCCGCCGGCCCCAGTCCGCGAGTGCCGCCAGCAGCCCGGACGCCATGCCACGCCGCCGATGCGACGACGCGACCGCCAGGCGTGCGATGTGCAGTAGATCACCGACCACCGCGCCCCGCACGATGCCGGCCACCCGCCCGTCCGCCCGTGCGATGCCGAATCCCATCGCGCCGTCACCGGTCAGCACCCGCCGCTGCGCTCGTGTCGGCTCGGCGGCACCGACGGCCAGCGGCCACCAGTCGTCCGGCGGCCGGCTCAGCACCGGAATCGCCGCCGGAGGTGCGAAACCGTCCAGCGACCCGGTCATCACGACGGACTCGGCCCCACCCGGATGGCCGAGGTCGACCGTCCACCCGGCCGTGACCAGCGCCGACTCGACCGGTGACCCGCTGACGACGTGTGCCGCCGCCGGAATGCCGTGACCCTCCGCGAACGTCTGGGCCAGGGCCAGCGCGGCCTCGATCGGCAGGCCGGGGTCGCCGATGGTGAGCGCACTGTTCGCCCAGCCGGTGAATCCGCCAGCCGCGCGCAGCCGCCACTGGCCGAGCGGCTCGTCCACTACCGCTGGCCAGGCGTCGGCGCAATCCCGTTCCAGCTGGTAGACGTGATCCACCCGGACATTCTCCTCGTTCGCCGACTTCATCCGGTGTGAACTGGGGCACCGGTTCGATTGTCGCCGGGTTGAGGAGAGATACTGTGCCCGGCCACGTAACCTGGCGCGTACGTGGTGAAAACGGCATGAGGACCAGGAGAACGCAGTGACCTACGTGATCGCCGAGCCCTGCGTCGATTTGCTCGACAAGGCGTGCATCGAGGAATGCCCCGTCGACTGCATCTACGAGGGCGACCGGATGCTCTACATCCATCCCGACGAATGCGTTGACTGCGGCGCCTGCGAACCGGTGTGTCCGGTGGAAGCCATCTACTACGAGGATGACGTCCCGGACCAGTGGAAGGACTACACCAAGGCCAACGTCGACTTCTTCGACGAACTGGGTTCGCCCGGCGGTGCGTCGAAGGTCGGCAAGGTCAGCGCCGATCCCGCGCTCATCAAGGACCTGCCGC
This sequence comes from Pseudonocardiaceae bacterium, assembly GCA_036270375.1. Taxonomy (GTDB): domain Bacteria; phylum Actinomycetota; class Actinomycetes; order Mycobacteriales; family Pseudonocardiaceae; genus DATEPR01. Next base: position 11,873 of record DATBCR010000218.1, read on the forward strand.
CGCAGGTTCACGATGAGGACTAGGGAGCTGCCCGACTTCCCATGGGATGAACTGGCGGCCCACGCGGCCACCGCAAGGTCGCACCCGGACGGCATCGTCGACCTGTCGATGGGCACGCCGGTCGACCCGGTACCCGAGGTGATCCAGGCCGCACTGGCCTCGGTCGCCGACGTGCCGGGCTACCCGGCCACGCACGGCACGCCCGCGCTGCGGGAGGCTGTGGTGGCCGCGATGGCGCGCCGGTTCGGCGTCACCGGGATCGATGCGGGTGGGGTGCTGCCCACGATCGGTTCGAAGGAGCTGATCGCGTGGCTGCCGACCCTGCTCGGCATCGGCCCCGGCGACGTCGTGGTGATCCCCGCGCTCGGTTACCCGACGTACGAGGTGGGCGTCCGGCTGGCGGGCGCCGACGCGGTCCGCGCGGACGGCCTGACCGCGCTCGGCCCGCGCCGCCCGGCCCTGGTGTGGGTCAACTCGCCGGCCAACCCGACCGGCCAGGTGCTGCCGGACGCGCACCTGCGCAAGGTGGTCGACTGGGCACGCGAGCGCGACGCGATCGTGGCGTCCGACGAGTGCTATCTCACGCTGGGCTGGGAAAGCGAGCCGGTGTCCGTGCTGCACAGGTCGGTGTCCGGCGGGCGCGCGGACGGCCTGCTGGCAGTGCACTCGCTGTCCAAGTCGTCCAGCCTTGCCGGCTACCGGGCCGGCTTCGTCACCGGCGACCCGGACCTCGTGCGGCAGTTGCTCCAGGTACGCAAACACGCCGGCATGATCGTGCCGCGCCCGGTCCAGGCCGCGATGACCGCCGCCCTCACCGACGACGACCACATCCGCGCTCAACGCGACCGCTACCAAGCCCGCCGCGCTGTTTTGCGGCCGGCACTGGTGGCGGCCGGTTTCACCATCGACCACTCCGAGGCCGGCCTGTACCTGTGGGCGACCCGGTCCGAGCCGGCCGACACAACCGTCGCCTGGCTGGCGAACCGGGGCATCCTGGCCGCACCCGGCACGTTCTACGGCCCGACCGGTGGCCGACACGTCCGCTTCGCCCTCACGGCCACCGACGAGCGAGTCGTCGCCGCCGCACAACGACTCGCCGCCTGAGCGCGTGTCGCCCGTACACAACCTCCCGGGGCAGTACGGCTAGACGCTCGGCTTGGTCGTGAGTTGGTAGAGCTGTCCGCAGGCGGCCGGTAGTTGTTCGCGTAGTTGGTCGCGTCGCGCGGCCTGCCGTTCCACCAGCCTCCCCAGCACCAGCCACTCGGCTGGTGACAGGGCGTCCGAGCTGGTCACCACGAGTTGCCGCAGCCGGTGTTCCGCGGCCACCGTGTCCTGGAACGCGCCGAGCACCTCCTGCAGGGTCTTGGCCTCGCCGACCAGTTCGGCCAGGGCGCCGCCGCGCTTGCGGCCGGCCACCCGTGCGGCCAGTTCGGCGGCGTACCGGACCCGCTTCACTCGGATCCGCAGGATGTGCCAGCCCTCATCGGACGGTGCCCGCGCGGACTCGGCCAGTTGCGTGTGCAGCGCCTTGACCGGCTTAACCAGCAGGTCGGCCGGTATCGGCGTGCCCGTGCCGGCCGGGCTGTCCACCGGGACGACCGCCTCGGCGGCCAGGCCCCGCAGCAACGCCCGGTAGCGCTGCTTGCCGAGCGCCGCCACGAGCGCATCGGCCGCCGTCGACCGCACCGCGAGCAGTGCGGCGACCACGTCGCCGAACGCCGGCACGTCCGCCTCCGGCAGGGTGGCGCCGTCCTCGCCGAGTCGTTCGATCAGCACGTCCAGGTCGCGGACCTCGCCGAGCAGGTTGCCGAGCCACGCCAGCTCGTCGCGCAGCGTCGCGGCCCGTGGGCCGATGCCGTCCCGGTCCATCCGCAGCGCGACCCTGGCCCGCCGGGCCGCCACCCGCATCTGGTGCACCGACTCCGGCGAGTCGGCCCGGCCGGCGGTGGCCTGTTCGGCCATCAACACCCGCACCTGGGTGTCCACTGTGGCCCGGACGTGCGCGGTGAGACTGTCGCGCCGGCCGGCCGTGCGGGCCTGCTCCGGCAGTCCCAGCCCGGCCGGGGTGAGCGGGCGCGGCCGGCGGCCGGGCGGTCGGGGCGGGTTCGGTACGACGGCGAGAAGGGTCACAAGGTGGATTCTAGGTGAACCTGCGATAACCAACAGATCGCGATGGGGCAATCCCGGATAGTGGGGACGATCTTGTCGGCGACGGCCCTGCCGGCTGAATTTACCGTATCGAAGCATGTCAGCCATTGCGATGGCCGATGGCGGCGCGCATGGTATGGAGCCATGGCCGACGAGCACGCCACCGCAGCCGAGGGCCTGCTCGCCGTCGCGCTCGCCGAGGCGCGGGCCGGGCTGGCCGAGGGCGGTATCCCGATCGGCGCCGCCCTGTTCGACCAGGCCGGCACGCTGCTCGGCCGCGGCCGCAACCGCCGCGTCCAGGACGACGACCCGTCCATGCACGCCGAGACCGCCGCGTTCCGGAACGCGGGCCGCCGTGCCCGGTACTCGGACACGATCATGGTCACCACGCTCTCGCCGTGCTGGTACTGCAGCGGTCTTGTCCGGCAGTTCGGCATCGGCCACGTGGTCATCGGCGAGAACCGGACGTTCCACGGCGGCCAGGACTGGCTCGAACTGCACGGCGTGCGGATCACCATGGTGGACGACGCCGAGTGCGTCGCCATGATGACCGATTTCATCGCCACCCGCCCGGACCTGTGGTTCGAGGACATCGGTCAGGACACGGCGCCATGACCACCTACATCCCCAGCATCGACCTGCGCCCCTGGTTCGACGGCACCGACGCCGGCCGCCGGCACGTCGCCGACCAGGTCGACCACGCGCTGCGCACCGCCGGGTTCCTGCTGGTCACCGGCCACGGCGTGGACCAGGACCTGAGGTGCGAGGTCCGCGCCATGGCCAAGGTGTTCTTCCGGCTCCCGGCCGAGGTCAAGGCCCGCTACGCGGTCAGCGTCGGCGGCCGGGGCTGGATCCCGCCCGGCGCCGAGGCCAACGGTTACGCCGAGGGCATCGCGACGCCCGCGGACCTCAAGGAGTCCTACTCGCTGGCCGCGGACGACCCGATCGGTGACCCGGAGACCGACGAGGTCTGGTTCCGGCCCAACGTGTGGCCGGCCGAGGTGCCGGCGCTGCGGTCCGCGCTGACCGAGTACCTGGCCCGGATGCGCGTGCTGTCCGACGAGCTGATGTCGATCTGTGCCGTGGCGCTCGGGCTGCCCGCGGACCATTTCGCCGCGTTCCTGCGTCATCCCACGTTCGGTTTCAACCTCAACTGGTACCCGCCGCTGCGGATGGTCGGGCCGCCCGCGCCGGGCCAGTACCGGATCGGCCCGCACACCGACTTCGGCACTGTCACCGTGCTGGACCGGGAACCCGGCCTCGGCGGGCTACAGGTCTACACCTCTGCGGGTTACTGGGTGGACGCCCCGTTCGACCCGGACGCGTTCACGATCAACATCGGTGACCTGATGGCACGCTGGACCGGCGACCGCTGGCGGTCCACGCGGCATCGGGTGCTGTGCCCGCCGGCCGACGCGCCGGAGGAGGAACTGCTGTCGCTCGTCTACTTCTACGAGGCCGACCACGACGCGGTGATCGAGTCGTTGCCGGCGCCGATCGGCACCCGAAGCTATCCGCCCGTGGTCTGGGGCGACTACCTGCGAGCGAAATTGGCGGCGATCTCCGTTGGCTGACCTGGCGACCAACCCCAGCGACCAGACCGGAGCGGTGGCCGGCGAACCGGTCCGCGAAGGTGCGTACGGCGACCGGATCGCGGTCGTCGAACCCGGCGGTGTCGAGTTCATCCCGGCCGGTGACCGGCACGGCACGCCGTTGCAGTTGTTGTGGACGTGGACGTCCCCGAACCTGGAGTTCGCCACGGTCTTCGTCGGCATCCTCGGCGTCGGCGTGTTCGGGCTCAGTTTCTGGCAGGCGGCGCTGGCACTGCTGATCGGAAACGTGCTCGGCTCGATCAGCCACGGCGTGCTGTCCGCCCGGGGCCCGAAACACGGTGTGCCACAGATGGTGTTGGGGCGTACCGGTTTCGGCTTCTTCGGCAACGCGCTGCCGGCCGGCCTGAACGCGATCACCGCCGGCATCGGCTGGTTCGCGGTGAACAGCGTGAGCGGCACGCTCGCGTTGTCCGCGCTGACCGGCATGCCGAAGGTGCTCAGCCTGCTGATCGTGGTGCTGGTGCAGGTGGTGGTGGCGTTCTTCGGCCACAACCTGGTGCAGGCGTTCGAGAAGTACGCGCTGGTGTTCCTCGGCGTCGTGTTCGCGGTGACGTCGGTCCTGCTGCTGGCCAAGACCCATCCCGGCGTACACCCGGCCCCGATCCCGGGCGGGTTCGTGCTGACCGTGGGCGCCGCGTTCGGCTACGCGGCCGGCTGGAACCCGTACGCCACCGACTACACCCGTTACCTGCCGGCGAACGCCGACCGGCGAGCGGTCGGTTTCTGGGCCGCGTTCGGCGTGTTCGCGTCGTGCATGGTGCTGGAACTGGTCGGTGCGGCATCGATCACCGCGGGCGGCCAGGTGTCGGAGAACCCGACGGTCACGTTCACCGGCCAGCTACCCGGATGGATCGGCGACCTGACCCTGCTCGCGATCACACTGGGCGCGATATCGGCGAACGTGCTGAACATCTACTCGGGCGCGATGTCGTTCCTGACGGTCGGCATCCGGTTGCCGCTCGCACTGCGCAGGGCGTTGGTGGCGGCGGTGTTCGGCGTCATCGGGTTCCTGCTGGCATGGTCCGGCCTGCACGACGAGGGCGCCAAGTACACGAACTTCCTGCTGATCATCGCGTACTGGATCGGCCCATGGCTCGGCGTGATGTTCACCGACCAGTACTTGAGGAGAGGGCAACGGATCGACCAGCTCCTGTACGCGAAGTGGTACCAGAACTGGGCCGGCCCGATCGCGATGCTCGTCGGCATCGGAGTGTCCGTACCGCTGTTCTCCAACCAGAGCTACTACACCGGCGTGATCGCGAAGCACATCCCGGCCCTTGGCGACATCACGTTCCTGGTCGGCTTCGTGTTGTCGGTCGTGGTCTACGCCGCACTGCGCCCAGCGCTCGGCGCCAACCGAACCACCCCACCGACTACTGGTTGACGTGCAGGGCGGTGTTCAACGCGACCGTGATGCCGTCGCGGGCCACCACCTCCACCGCGCCGGTCGTCGAGTTACGGCGGAACAGCAGGCCGGCCGAGCCGGACAGGTCGCGTGCCTTCACCGTGCGGCCGTCCGGCAATGCCACCTTCGTTCCCGCCGTCACGTACAACCCGGCCTCCACGATGCAGTCGTCGCCGAGGGAAATGCCGATGCCCGCGTTCGCGCCGATCAGGCACCGTTCGCCGACCGAGATGACCTCCTTGCCGCCGCCCGACAACGTGCCCATGATCGACGATCCGCCGCCGACGTCCGAACCGTCGCCGACCACCACGCCCGCCGTGATCCGACCCTCCACCATGGACGCGCCGAGCGTGCCGGCGTTGAAGTTCACGAAACCCTCGTGCATCACCGTCGTCCCGCTCGACAGGTGCGCGCCGAGCCGAACCCGGTCGGCATCGGCGATCCGCACCCCCGACGGCACCACGTAATCCACCATCCGCGGGAACTTATCCACCCCGAACACCGTCACCTGGCCGCGCGCCCGCAACGCCAGCCGGGTCGACTCGAACCCGTCCACCGGGCACGGCCCGTGGTTGGTCCACACCACATTGGACAGCAGCCCGAACACCCCGGCCAGGTTCACCCCGTGCGGCCGGACCAACCGCGCCGACAACAGATGCAGCCGCAGATACACGTCGTGCGCGTCCACCGGCGCGTCGTCTAGCGAACCGATCGACGTCCGCACCGCGACCACCTCGACCCCACGGTCGGTGTCCGGCCCGAGGGTGTCCGCGACGGCCACCCCAAGCGCCGCAACGGCTTCCGGCGTGCTCAGCCGCACAGTGCCGGCCGGCCCGAGAGCGTCCGGCTTGGGATGCGGGAACCACGTGTCCAGCACGGTGCCGTCGTTGGTCACGGTGGCCAGGCCGATGCCGTGCGCGCCATTCGCGGGGGAGTTCACGCCACCACCGTAATCGGTCCCCGCCGGACCGCCCGTCATGGGCTCAGCCGCTGGTCGGCAACGTCGGCAGGGTGGCGAGCGCCGTGCCGAGCCGATCCAACTCGGTCCCGATCGACGTGAGCGCCTTCGGGCAGTCGCTGCGCTGCGCGGTCGACGGCGAGCCGCCCGCGCTGTCGCAGTTGGCCCGCTGGTAGCTGTTCACCGCGGCCTGCAGCGTGTCGATCTCACCGGACTGGCTCGCCAGCTCGGCCCGCAGCGCGCCGATCGTGTTGGCCACCTCGGTCACGTACCGCCCGCAGTTGCCGAACAACTGGTCCACGCGCGCACCCCGGCACGGATCGGTGCGCAGCGCGGGCACCTTCACCTGCAGATCCGACACGTTGTTCGTGTAGCCGACACCCGGGTTCCTGTCACCCGGCTGGTTGTCGGCGCACCCGGTGAGAGCCAACGCCGCCACGACGAGCGCACACCCGGCCACCACGAGCGGACCGGTCGAACGGCGGCGCATCGGACTCCCCTTTCGCACGGGACCACGAGACCTTCCCACGGGCGTGGCTCAACGCTACGCACACCCGCCCCGCCACTACTGTCGGGTCGGTGACCGTGCACCTCGACCTCGCCGCCGACCCCGTCGAACTGACCGCCTCCCTGGTGGACCTACCCAGCGTGTCCGGCGCCGAAACCGCCATCGCCGACGCCGTCCACGACGCCATCGCGACCCAGGCGAAACACCTTGAGCTGCGACGCAGTGGCAACACGGTCCTGGCCCGCACCACCCTCGGCCGCCCGTCCCGGGTCGTCTTCGCGGGCCACCTGGACACCGTGCCGGTCAACGACAACCTCCCGCACCACCGCACCGGCACCGACACCGACCTTGTTCTGCACGGCTGCGGCACGGTCGACATGAAGTCCGGCGACGCCGTCCTGCTGACCCTGGCCGCCGCCGTCACGGACCCGACCCACGACGTGACGTTCGTCTTCTACGACTGCGAGGAGATCGAGGCCGCCCGCAACGGCCTCGGCCGGATCGAACGCGACCTGCCGGACTGGCTGCGGGCCGACCTGGCCGTGGTGTGCGAACCGTCCAACGCCGTCGTGGAGGCCGGTTGCCAGGGCACGATGCGGATCGAGATCCGCACCACCGGCCGCCGCGCGCACACCGCACGGGCCTGGATGGGCGACAACGCCGTACACGCCATGGCGGAACCGTTGCGGCGCCTCGCGAACCACCAACCACGCACGGTCGACATCGACGGCTGCCACTACCGCGAGGGCCTGCAGGCGGTCGGCATCCGAGGCGGCGTGGCCGGCAACGTCGTCCCGGACGAGTGCGTCCTGACCGTCAACCACCGGTTCGCCCCCGATCGGTCCGTCGAGCAGGCCGAAGCCACTCTACGAACGGTGTTCGACGGCTTCGACGTCACCGTCACCGACCACGCCCCCGCCGCGCCGCCCGGCCTGTCCACCCCGCTGGCCAGGCAACTCGTGGCCGCGACCGGCGGCACCCCGGTCGCCAAGCTCGGCTGGACGGACGTCGCCCGCTTCGCGGCGCTCGGCATCCCGGCCGTGAACTTCGGCCCCGGCGACCCGACACTGGCGCACACTCGACAGGAGCACGTGCCGGCCGCCCAGATCACCGCGTGTGCCGCCGTGCTGCGCCGGTTCATCACAAGTTGAACCGGCGTTAACGGTCAATCGTGGTGACGGTTGTGTTCTGCTGATTCCCTCTGCCTGCGGTATCCAGCGGTACCCGGTGAGAGGAAGGTCGCGACCATGACCGAAACGTCTGGGTTCAACCGACGCCGGTTCATCGGCGGTGTCGCCGGGGCCGCGGCGGCCGGCAGCGTGCTGGCCGGCTTACCCGCAGGCATGGCCGAGGCGCTCACCGAGCCGCGCCGCCGTGGCCGGCTCGACGATGTCGAACACGTCGTGGTCCTGATGCAGGAGAACCGCTCGTTCGACCACTACTTCGGCACCATGCGCGGTGTGCGCGGCTTCGACGACCGCACCGCCGTGCGCCTGCCGACCGGCATGGACGTGTTCCACCAGCCCGACACCAAGCGCACCGACGGCGGCTTCCTCCAACCGTTCCATGTGGACACATCCACAGTGGACGGTCAGGATCTCGGCGACCTCGACCACAGCTGGTTCCCGACCCACAAGGTGTGGGACGGCGGCGCGTGGGACGCATGGGTGGCCAACAAGAGCGAGATGACCATGGGGTACTTCACCGCGGCGGACATCCCGTTCCAGCGCGCGGTCGCGGACGCCTTCACGGTGTGCGACAACTACTTCTGCTCGATCCAGGGGCCAACGACGCCCAACCGCCTCTTCCACTGGACCGGCACCATCAACCCGGCCGGCGACGCGGGCGGCCCCGCGATCAGCAACCCGGACGACTACAACCCGGTCTACAACTGGACGACGTACCCGGAACGTTTGCAAAAGGCCGGTGTCTCCTGGCAGGTCTACGCCAACAAGGAGGTCGGCGACGGCGGCGGCGCGGACGGCTGGGTCGGCGACTTCGGCGACAACCCGCTGTGGCTGTTCCAGGCCTACCACGACGCGTTGAACAGCACGAACCCGGCCACCCGGCAGTTGGCGGACCGGGCGAACGTGGTCCTGCCGTGGCTGCCCAACTCCGGTCTCGGCATGGACGCCGGCCACGTGCTGGCCGACTTCGTCGCCGCCGCGCGGGCCGGCACGCTGCCACGAGTGTCCTGGATCGTCGCTCCGTACCGGTGGTGCGAACACCCGGCCGCCCGTCCGGTCGACGGCGCCGTCTATGTGCAGACCGTGCTGAAAGCGTTGTGGGGCAACCCGAAACTGTGGGAGTCCACCGCGCTGTTCATCAACTACGACGAGAACGACGGCTTCTACGACCACATCGTGCCGCCCACCCCGGCGCCCGGCACGCCGGACGAGTTCGTCGGCGGCCTGCCGATCGGCCTCGGCCCGCGCGTGCCGATGACGGTGATCTCGCCGTGGAGCCGGGGTGGCTGGGTGACGTCCGAGGTGTTCGACCACACCTCGGTGATCCGGTTCCTCGAACGCTGGACCGGTGTCATGGAACCGAACATCTCAGCCTGGCGGCGGGCCGTCTGCGGCGATCTGACCAGCTGTTTCGACTTCTCCCGCCGTGACATGAGCATCCCGGCCCTGCCGGACGCGAACAAGCTGCAGGCGATCGCGGACCAGACCCAGTCGAAGCTGCCAACGCCGACCCCGCCGGCCATCGGCGCCCAGGTGCCGCCGACGCAGGAGCACGGCGTGCGACCGGCCCGGCCGATTCCCTACCAGCCGACCGCGAACGCGTCCGTGAACACCGCGACCGGCGCGGTGACCCTGACCCTTGCCAACAGCGGTGCCGCCGCGATCCCGCTCGGCGTGTATCCCAACGGTGCCGCCCCGTCCCAGCACCTGGTCACCAGCGCCGGTCAGGCCACCGTCGCCGTGCCCGCGCCGTCCGACGGTGTCTACGACGTTGCGGTGTACGGCCCGAACGGGTTCCTGCGCGAGTTCGCCGGCCATGTCCCGGCCGGCAGCGCGGTCGAGGTCACGGTGACGATCGTCGGACACGATCAATCCGAACAGGGCGGCCCGAAGCTGCGGATCGCGGTACGCAACGGCGGCACGACGCCGGCCACGGTCCGGATCACCGGCACCCGCCCCGGCGCCGGCCGCCCGTCCACGTTCCACGTCCCGGCCGGCACCACGGTCAGCACCGACCGGGACGTGATCGACGATGGCAGGGGCTGGTATGACGTGCTGGCCACGGTGGACGGCCAGGCCGGCTACCGGCGGCGGTTCGCGGGCCACGTCGAGAACGGTGCGAACACGGTCACCGGCTGACGGCCCGCGATCGGCTGGCGGCGACGTGCACGGCCCGCGAGACAGCGGCGTCACTAGACTCCGACTGTGACGGCGCAACCGCAGGAGCGAAACAGCGAGGACGCGGAGCATCCTCGGGAGAAGCAACGTGGGCCAGTGGTGCTGCGCCGGTCCCGGCTAGCCGAGCCCACAACGACGGACCAGCGGCTGCTGGACTCGAGGGGCCTCTCCGACTGGGTGCACACCGACCCGTGGCGGGTGCTCCGCATCCAGGCCGAGTTCGTCGAGGGTTTCGGCGCGCTGGCCGAGGTCCCCAAGGCGGTCACGGTGTTCGGCTCGGCAAGGACCCCGCGTGACCACCCGGAGTACGCGCTGGGCCGGGAGCTTGGCGCCGCACTGGCAAGGGCCGGGTTCGCGGCCATGACCGGCGGTGGTCCCGGCTCGATGGAGGCGGTGAACCGGGGGTGCTCGGAGGCCGGCGGGCTGTCCGTCGGGCTGGGTATCGAGCTGCCGTTCGAGCAGGGCCTGAACCCGTGGGTGGACCTCGGCGTGAACTTCCGCTACTTCTTCGCCCGCAAGACGATGTTCATCAAGTACGCGCAGGCGTTCATCTGCCTGCCCGGCGGTTTCGGCACGCTGGACGAGCTGTTCGAGTCGCTCACGTTGGTGCAGACCAAGAAGGTCACCAAGTTCCCCGTGGTGCTGTTCGGGAAGTCCTACTGGGGCGGGCTGTACGACTGGCTGGCGTCCACGGTCCACGCCGGCGGGAAGGTGTCGCAGAAGGACCTGGAACTGCTGTACCTGACCGACGACATCGGCGACGCCGTCCGGGTCGTCGAGGAGGCCTACCAGGCGTGGCAGGCCGCGCACTGATCCACCTCCTGGCCCGCCGGCGCTACTGGCCGATCCCGATGGCCGTCGTGATGGACCTGACCGCGTCGATCACCGAGGAGCCCGCGGTTCCGGCGAGCGCGGCGATCCCGGCGATCTTGCCGGCCGTACGGGCCATTCGGCCCAACGAGGTCGTGTGCCGAGGCGGGGGCGCGACGGCCTCCTCGTCGAACGGGGGAGGCCGCCGGGTTCGCGCGGACCCAGCACGCCGCGCATCGGGAATCGAACCCGGTACCACCGACATCTCGTGTGCACGGCAGCGCCGGGCGGATGTCGAGGCCCGGCCCAGCCGGCCCGTATTGTCGCGTTCGGTGGCTCGCGGTCGCCCGAACACGGTGATCATAGGTCCGGGCCGCCGACACCGCCGGTCGACGTAACCGCTGCGCCGCGTGGCGGCTCAGGCGGCGTCTGGGCGCTTGTGGTAAGCGTCCACGTACTCCTGGCCGGACAGTTCCATGATCGCGTACATGATCTCGTCGGTGACCGAGCGCCGCACCGCGGGTGAGTCGGCGAGCCCGTCGTAGCGGGAGAAGTCCAGCGGCTTGCCGAAGCGGATGGTGATCGGCCGCCGCCGGGGGATCCGCACGCCGACCGGCATCATCTCGGCCGTGCCGATCAGCGCCAGCGGCACCACCGGCGCGCCGGTGGTCAGGGTGAGCTGGGCGACGCCGGTGTGGCCTCGGTGCAGCCGGCCGTCCAGCGAACGGGTGCCCTCCGGGTAGATGCCGAACGCGCCGCCCCTGCTGAGCACCTCGGTCGCCACGTCGAGCGCCGCCAGCGACGCGCGACCCTTGCCCCGGTCCACCGGGACGTGCCCGAGCGCGCCGAGCAGGCCGCCGACCAGCCGCTGCTTCGGCGAGCCGCCCGCGAAGTACTCGGACTTGGCGAGGAACGCCACCTGCCGCTCGGCGATCAGCGGGATCACGACACTGTCGATGAAGGAGAGGTGGTTCCCGGCCAGGATCACCGCGCCGCGCCGGGGGACGTTCGACAGTCCCTCCACGGTTGGCCGGTAGACCAGCTTGCCGGTCGGCGCGAGCACACGCCGAATCACCTCGTAGAGCACCGTTTCCTCCTCGTCACCCCTTGTGAGGTTACCCGGATTTCGTTGCGTGGACACGTCGTGCCGGTTGCTTTCGATCGTTGCGTTCCTAACACCCGTTCGGTCTAAAGTGCCTGGTCGAGGCGGCGCCTACCAGACATGGCACGATCGTGGACGTGACGGCGACGAGGTTCGGCCAGCGCTCGGTGCCCGACGACCGGGCGCTCGTGATGGCCATCGTGAACCGGACGAAGGACTCGTTCTACGACCGGGGCGCGACGTTCACTGACGAGGCGGCGCTGCGCCGGGTGGACCAGGCCGTCGCGGAGGGCGCAGACATCATCGACATCGGCGGGGTACGGGCCGGCGGCCACGGCGAGACGGTGGACGCGGCCGAGGAGACCCGCAGGGTGGTGCCGTTCGTGGCGGCCGTGCGCTCGCGGTATCCCGACGTGGTGCTGTCGGTGGACACGTGGCGGCACGAGGTCGCACGGCAGGTGTGCGCGGCCGGCGCCGACCTGATCAACGACACCTGGGCCGGCGCCGATCCCCGGTTGGCCGAGGTGGCGGCCGAGTACGGGGTGGGGATCGTCTGCTCGCACACCGGCAGCCTCCCGCCGCGCACCGATCCGCACCGGGTGCGTTACGCGGACGTGGTGGCCTCGGTGGTGGCTGAGGTGGTCGCGGCGGCCGAGCGGATGGTCACCATCGGGGTGCCACGCGCGGGCATTCTCATCGATCCCACGCACGACTTCGGCAAGAACACGTGGCACGGGTTGGCGTTGCTGCGGCGGATGGACGAACTGGTGGCGACCGGCTGGCCGGTGCTGATGGCGTTGTCCAACAAGGATTTCGTCGGCGAGACACTGGACGTGCCGCTCGCCGACCGGGTGGACGGCACGCTGGCCGCGACCGCCGTCGCCGCGTGGCGCGGCGCCAGGGTCTTTCGGGCGCACGAGGTCCGGCGGACCCGGCACGTGGTGGACATGGTGGCCAGCATCGCCGGTACCCGACCGCCGGCCAGCGCACTGCGGGCACTCGCGTGAACGGCGCCGAGTGGTTCGCGTCGCGGACGTGGCAGTCTCCACAGTGGACAGTGGCGGAGTTGGCGCGGGCCAAGGGTTCGCGGTCGGTCAGCGTTGTGTTGCCGGCGCTCGACGAGGAGGTGACCGTCGGCGGGGTGGTGCGGGCCGTGCTGCCGCTGCTGGGGTCCGTTGTGGACGAATGCGTCGTCGTCGACTCGGGTTCGGTCGACCGCACCGCCGAGGTGGCCGCCGCCGCCGGTGCCCGGGTGGTGCACAGGACGGACGTGCTGCCCGACCTGCCGCCGCTACCCGGCAAGGGCGAGGTGCTGTGGCGCTCGATCGCCGCGACCAGCGGCGATGTGCTGGTATTCCTGGACTCCGACCTTGTCGATCCGGACCCCGGCTTCGTGACGGCGCTGCTCGGCCCGATCCTCGGTGTCGACGGAGTGCACCTGGTCAAGGGTTTCTACCGGCGGCCGCTGCGGTTGGAGAGCGCGGAGATCGGCACCGGCGGCGGACGGGTGACGGAGCTGATGGCCCGGCCGTTGCTGGCGGCACTGCGGCCGGAGTTGGCGGGCTTGGTGCAGCCGCTTGGCGGCGAGTACGCGGTGAGCAGGGCGTTCGCCGAGTCGGTGCCGTTCGCGGCCGGCTACGGCGTGGAGATCGGCCTGCTGCTCGACGCCCATACCCGATTCGGTCTCCCCGGCCTCGCCCAAGTCAACTTGGGCGTCCGTAAGCACCGAAACCGCTCATTGCTGCAACTAGGCGTGATGGCCCGCCAGATCCTCGGCACCGCACTGTCCCGCTGCGGCTTACCGGTGGACCCGACCGGCTCGACGGAGTTCACTCAGTTCGTCCAGGTCGGCGGCGAGTGGCTGCCGGACGCGACGGAGGTCGTGGTGGCCGACAGACCGCCGATGCGCGAGGTACTGGCGTCCGACCAGCAGCGGGGGTCGACGAGGTGACCCTTTCGTGCGCGGCGGTGGGCGGACGTGCCACCATCGACCTGTGACCACCGCGTTGATCTACCTAGTCGTCATGGTTCTGGTGGCGGCCGTGGTGTATTTGCTGGCGTCGGCCGTCTTCGGCAGGGGCGAGGAGTTGGCCGCACTGCCACCGGGCGCGTCGCCGACCAGACTGCCCGCTGATGACGCCACCGGCGACGACATCAGGGCAGTCAGATTCCAGCAGGTACTACGCGGCTACAAGATGTCCGAGGTGGACTGGGTACTGGCCCGCCTCGGTACGGAGGTGGACGAACTGAGGGCGAGAATCGCGGAACTGGAAGGCGCCCCCGTACCGGTAGCCGCCCACCCCGACGCCGAGCCCGCGACCCCCCACCCCGAAACGGCCGAGTGACAGCCATGTCCGACGCCGTAATAGGCCCAGACGGCCTGGCCCGCTGCGGCTGGGGCCAGTCCGCCCCCGAATACGTCGCCTACCACGACAAGGAATGGGGAATACCCCTACGTGGTGAACGGGCATTGTTCGAACGGCTGAGCCTGGAGGCGTTCCAGTCGGGTTTGTCGTGGTTGATCATCCTGCGTAAACGGGAAGGCTTCCGCCAGGCATTCGACAACTTCGACCCACAACGCGTGGCGGAATTCGACGACCGGCGAATAGAAAAGCTGATGACCGACCAGTCGATCGTCCGCAACCGAGCGAAGATAGAGGCGACAGTCCGGAACGCCAGAGCGGTCCTTGGCTTGGAAACCGAGCTGGATGACCTGCTGTGGTCCTTCGCCCCGGCAGCACACCCCAGACCGGCAACCATGGCCGAAGTACCAGCCACAACAGCGGAATCAAAGGCCATGGCCAAAGACCTGAAACGCCGAGGCTTCGCCTTCGTGGGCCCGACAACCTGCTACGCGATGATGCAGGCGACCGGCATGGTCAACGACCACCTAACAGACTGCTGGCGCTCAACCAAGAGCTAAACCCAAGTTATCCACAATGAGCCAAGCTATCCACAGCCAAGGGCAAAAAACCACCACGAGGACTTGACATCCAATAGCCTGGAACAGGGACGCCCCCGTGGTGGGTGGGGGCCTGCAAAGTCGATTTCCGCAGCTCACGCCGGTGTTTCGGCGGCACGCCGAGATCATGGTCCAGAAGCCGTGTGGCGCGATCGGCCCGGTGGCAAGGAATCCACGGGAGATGCGCGGTCTGCGGTCCCCCATCACTTGACAGAATCTGGCCGTTGCCGATCCACTGGCCAGCCAAAACGCGACTTTGCCCGGCCCCTGCCGTGGCGGGTGGGGGCTTGCCCTCATCGCCCCGTGAAGGTCGGTGGCCGCTTCGCCACGAACGCCTCCACCGCTGCCCGGTGATCATTCGTCGCCCCCGCCGCTGCCTGCCCCGCCGACTCCTCGACCAACGCCGTCGCCAAGTCAGCCCCCGCCGCCGTCAGCATCGCCGCCTTGATCCGTGCGTACGCCGTTGTCGGTCCGGCCGCCATCCGAGCGGCCAACTCCCGCGCCGTCGTCAGCACTTGCCCGTCGGCCACCACCTGGTTGACCATCCCGATCGCCAACGCCCGCTCGGCGTCGACCGGTGTCGCCAGCAGCATCATCTCCATCGCCCGCCCGTACCCGATCAACCGGGGCAACGTCCACGACCCACCCGAGTCCGCCGACAGGCCGATACTCGCGAACGCCATCAGGAACTTGGCCGACGCCCCCGCGATCCGCAGATCGGCCGCGTACGCGAACGACGCCCCCGCCCCGGCCGCCATCCCGTTCACCGCCGCGATCACCGGCTTCGGCATCCGCGCGATGGCCAGCGTGATCGGGTTGTAGTGCTCGTCGACCGTGTGCAGCGGCGTCGGGTCGCCGGACGCCAGCAGCGCGACATGTTCCTTGAGGTCCTGCCCGGCGCAGAACGCCTTGCCGGCCCCGGTCAGCACGATGGCCCGCACCGAATCGTCACCCGCCGCCGCTCGCAACGCTGCCAGCAGGTCGTTCTTCAGCCCGGTGGTGAGCGAGTTGTACGCGGCCGGCCGATTCAGTGTCATCGTGCGCACGCCGTTGTCGTCGTCGATCAGCAGCGCGGGTTCGTCCGTCACCGTTGCCTCCGGGAGTGTCGGTGCTGTGCGTGCCAGCCTGACACGCCGTGCGCGCGCACGACACCGGAGGGGACGGCGGCACGAATCCCGGTTCGCGATCATCCCATTCGGTCACCGGATTGCCTTCTACGGCACCGATTCACGTGACGCGACCACCACAGCCGCGTGACCTCGAAGCACTCCCGAGGGGCGCGTCGCCGCACGTCACGCGACACGAAAAGATCGGCTCGTTTTCCCTCCCGGGTGCCGATGGGGGACAATGTCATCTACAACCGGCGCTCCGCCGGGCGTGTCGGCGGGGAAGATCGTACGGAGGGAGCACGCTATGGCGGCCATGAAGCCCCGGACCGGCGACGGTCCCCTTGAGGTCACCAAGGAGGGACGCGGGATAGTGATGCGCGTCCCACTTGAGGGTGGGGGTCGGCTCGTCGTCGAGATGTCCGCCGAGGAGGCCAGTGAGTTGGGGGACGCTCTCAAGGCGGCCGGTACCTGATCACAGCCGGCGGGCCGCGACCAGACCCGCCCGTCCCCACCGTGCGCGCCCCGGTGTCCGCGTGTTCGACGTGGAACCGGGGCCGTGTCGCGCACAGACTTCGGAGGTTGCCACATGCCGGCCCGCCAACGGACCACGCCAACACGCACGGCCCCGACGGTGCCGACGGCTGGTCCCGGTGTCGAGCTGACCGACCGGCGCACCCGCGACGCCGCACTCGTGGTACTGACCGCCCCCGCCGACGACGACATGTGGTTCGGACCGGGCACCGCCGAACTGCCGGACCACTGGCGCACGTGGGCCGAACCGACCGGCAAGACCGGTGAGGTCCGGACCATTCCGGGCGCACCGGGTAGCGCACCGGGCACGGTCCGCTGGCTCGCCGGCATCGCGGACCGCACCCGGGCGGACTGGCGGGCCGCGGGCGCCGCCCTGATCCGCTCCATTCAGGACTTCGACCGGGCCGACGTTTCAGCACGTGCGAGACGCGCCGTTGACATCGCGCTCCCACCGGACGTCGAGCCCGCTGAGTTGGGCGCCCTCGTGACCGGCCTGCGACTGGGCGGCTACCGGTTCCGCCTCACCGCCGACCGCACCACCGAACCACGGCCGCGTGCCATCCGACTGTGGCTACGCGAACCGGCTGACGGACACCGCACCGAGCTGGCCCGCGCGATCGCCCTCACGTCGGCCACCTCGCTGGCCCGCGACCTGGCCAACATGCCGTCCAACATCAAGGATCCGGCGTGGCTGGCCACGGTCGCGACGAGGGCCGCCGACGACACCCCCGGCCTCACCGCCACCGTCCGGGACGAGCACTGGCTGGCCGAGCAGGGCTTCGGCGGCGTACTCGCGGTCGGCGCCGGCTCCGCCACCCCACCCCGCCTGATCGAGCTGACCTGGCGCCCACGCGGCACGCCCGCCGCCCCGCACCTGGTGCTGATCGGCAAGGGCGTCACGTTCGACACCGGCGGCATCTCCATCAAACCGGCCGACGGCATGCACATGATGCGCACCGACATGTCGGGTGCCGCGGCCGTGATCGCCGCCCTACAAGGCATCGCAAGATTAGGGCTGCCGATCCGGGTCACCGGCCTTGCCCCGGCCGCCGAGAACCACATGGGCGCATCGGCCTACCGCCCCGGCGACGTCGTCCGGCACGTCGACGGCCGCACCACCGAGATCGCCAACACCGATGCCGAAGGCCGCCTGCTGCTGGCCGACGCCCTGGCATACGCGGCCCGCCGGCTCCGGCCGGACGTGATGGTGGACGTGGCGACGCTGACCGGCGCGATGAAGGTGTCCCTCGGCCTGCGCACCGGCGGTTTCTTCGCCACCACCGATGATCTGGCCAAACGAATCGACGCGGCCGGCGACGCGGTCGGCGAACGCTGGTGGCGCCTGCCGCTGCTGGACGACCATGTCGACGACGTACGCGGCGACCTCGCCGACGTCAAGCAGTGCCCGCCCGGCCCCGGTGGTATCGCGGCGGCGCTGTTCCTGCGCGAGTTCACCGCCGGTGTGCCGTGGGCGCACCTGGACATCGCGGGCCCGGCCCGGTCGGACAAGACGTACGACGAGGTGGTGCCGGGCGGCACCGGGTTCGCGGCGCGCACCCTGATCGCACTGGCCGAATCCTTCGCCACGCCCGAACTCGGGTAGGTTTCGCCAGGTGAGTGACGGCTTGACGGGCGAGCGGGTACTGGTGACCGGCGGGTCCGGTTTCCTCGGCCGGACCGTGGTGGCTGAGTTCCGCCGGCACGGCGCCGATGTGGTCGTCGTCGGGCGCCGGCGATTCGACGGCGTGCCAACCGTGCTCGGCGACCTGACCGACCCGGCGGTACGGGCCGAAGCCGTGACGCCGGACGTGACCGGCATCGTGCACCTGGCCGCGATCACGTCCGTGCTGCGCTCGGCGGAACAGCCGCAGGACACGTTCGACACCAACGTGGCCGTCACCCAGGCACTGCTGGAACTGGCCCGGCAGCGCGGTATCGGCCGATTCGTGCTGGCGTCCACGGCCGCCGTCGTGGGCGATGCGGGCACCGGCGTGATCACCGAGGACAGCCCACCGCGCCCGCTGACCCCGTACGGCGCCACGAAAGCCGCGTGCGAGATGCTGCTGTCCGGGTACGCGGGCGCCTACGGCATGGCCACGTGCGCACTGCGGTTCACCAACATCTACGGCCCTGGCATGGCGGCCAAGGACAGCTTCGTACCCCGCCTGATGCGCGCCGCACTCACCGACGCCCGCGTACAGGTCTACGGCGACGGCACACAGGCACGCGACCTGGTCCACGTGTCGGACGCGGCCGAGGGGGTCCTTGCCGCCTGGCGGCACCGTTACACCGGAACCGCGATCATCGGCGCGGGTCACTCGGTCACCGTCCTGGACCTGATCGAAGCGGCCAGAACGGCCACCGGCGCCCGACTACCGGTCGATCACATACCGGCCAAGACCGGCGAGATGCCAACGATGGCCGTCGACATCTCCCGCGCCACAACCGATCTCGGCTACCACCCGCACCTCACCCTGCCGGATGGCCTACGCACGGTATGGGCGGATTTCCTGGCCGCCAACAAGGTGCCGTCCCACTGACCAACGAGTCCTATGTGGACTGTGAAGGGGCATTGGCGAGCGCGCTGTCGGCGCGGACGAACAGCGCCGCTACGCCGTCGATACGTCGAGCCCATCGAGTACGAAATCGCGGAATACCCTGGCCGCCGGTGTGAGTGCGTGCTCGGTCGACCACGTACATCGGCGTGCTGACGCTGGCGGTCATGGCGCTTGGCCTCGTGCCGCGGCGGCTGGCGCCGGTGCCGGTCAGCGCGGCCGGGTGACCTTCTTCGTGGCGACCAGCAGCCCGTCGCCCGCCGGCAGCAGCGCCGGCACCAGCGCGTCGTCCTCGCGGACCGCCTTGGCCACCTCGCGCAGCGCCATCGTCTCGGTGTCCCGCCGGGTGGCGTCGGCGACCCGGCCGGCGCCGAGCACGTCCGTGAACACGATCACACCGCCGGGCCGCAGCAGCCGGACACCCTGGGCGTGGTACTTCGGGTACTCGGCCTTGGCCGCGTCGAAGAACACCAGGTCGTACCCGCCGTCGGTGAGCCTCGGTAGCACGTCCAGCGCCTGGCCCATGATCAGCCGCATCCGGCCGGCCGACGTGCCGGCATCGGTGAACGCCCGCCTGGCCGCCCGCTGGTGCTCCGGCTCGATGTCGATCGACGTGAGCACGCCGTCCGGTGCCATCCCGGCCAGCAGGCACAGCCCGCTCTCGCCGGCCCCGGTGCCGACCTCCACCACCGCCCTGGCCTGCAGCGTCGCCGCCAGGAAGCGCAACGCGGCCCCGGCGGCGTTGCACACCGAACCGCACCCCAACTCCGCCGCCCGTGCGCGTGCCGCGACGAGCACCTCGTCCTCGACGAGATACCCGTCGAGGAGGCCGTACGGCGCCGCTGACCGGCTGGCGGCGGTGGTGGTGCGCTCGTCGGGCGTCACAAGGCAGCAGATTAGCGCCGTGTTGTACGGAAAACGG
>DATBCR010000219.1:0-5803 GCA_036270375.1 Pseudonocardiaceae bacterium
CTTCCGGTGGTGGCGGCACGTGCCGGCGGTCGGCGTCGCCGTCGTCGCGGTCACCGGGATCGGGCTGTTCGTGCGGCCGTGGGTGCTGATCGACCACTCGACCACCGACGCCGGTGTGGCCAAGAACGTGGAGACCATCCAGGAATCGCTGAACCTGCCGGTGGACGGCAGCCGCGGTTATGCCGAGCAGAGCCTGCGGTGGGTGGCCTGGTACGTCGGGTGGCCGCTGCTGCTCGCCGCGTTCGTGGCCGCCGTCTACCTGACATGGCGGGTGCTGCGGGGGCGCGATCCGCGGTGGCCGCCGTTCCTGTTGGTGTATCTGTGTTCCACGGTGCTCGTGCTGCTGCGGCCGGGGATCACGCCGGACCATCCGTGGGCGGACCGGCGGCTGGTGGTCGAGGTGGTGCCGTGCGTGGTGCTGCTGGCCACGTGGACCGTGGCGACGGTGGCCCGCAAGCTGGCGACGCGACGGGTGTTGGCGTCCGGGGTGGTGGTCGTCGCGGTTGCCGCGTTCGTGCTGCCGATGGTGGTCGCGTTGACGCCGATCGCGGCGCAGCGGACCGAACTCGGCGAGCCGGCCGCCAGTGCCGATGTGTGCGATGCGTTGCGCCCCAACGACACCGTGATCCTGATCGACGCGCAGTGGATGCCGGTGATCCGGCAGCAGTGCCGCCTGCCGGTGGCGCAGTTGCTGCGGCCGTCGCCGATCGCGGTGAACCAGGTTGTCAGCAGCATCCGGGCGGCCGGGCGGGACCCGGTGATCGCCGGCTCCCAGTCGGACAGTCCGGTGCCGCTCGGCCTCGGTGCGTCGACGGTGATCGACCTGACCACGCGGGAGGACCAGAAACAGCTCGTCAACCGGCCGACCGGGACCGATGAACTGTTCCTGCGGTTCTGGCTGGCCAGAGTCTGACAGTCGGATAAGAAACGCGCGATCGGCGGCACCGAGGTCGGAACGCCGCCGCGCAACGGCTATTGTGCCGGGTGACGTCACCGTCAGGATGGGAGTCGGATCGGATGCTCGTCGACCCGAAGAAGTCGTCGTTCTCGCCAGACAGCCTGGCATTCGCGCTGGCCGCCGGCGGCGACGACTCGCCTGCCCCGCACGTGACCATCGTGCTGCCGTGCTATAACGAGGAAGCCCACGTCCGCCAGGAGATCGAGCGGATCTGCGCGGCGATGGACGCCTCCGAGTACGGCTACGAACTGCTCGCGGTCGACGACGCGTCCACGGACGGCACGCTGGACGTGCTGGAAAAGGCCGAACTGGACTTTCCGCACCTGAAGGTGGTGCCGTTCCGGCGCAACAGCGGTTCCGGCACGGTCCGCCGGATCGGTTCCCAGATCGCCCGGGGCCAGATCGTGGTGTGGACCGACGCGGACATGTCGTACCCGAACGAGCGCATCCCAGAGCTGGTCCGGATGCTGGACGAGGACCAGGGCATCGACCAGGTGGTCGGCGCGCGGACCACCGAGGAGGGCACGTACAAACTCCTCCGGGTGCCGGCGAAATGGCTGATCCGGAAAATCGCCGAATGGCTGACGAACGAGCGCATTCCGGACCTGAATTCGGGCATGCGGGCATTCCGGAAAGACGTCGCGGCGCCGTACCTTCGGTTGCTGCCGGCCGGTTTCTCGTGCGTCACAACGATTACCGTGGCGTTCCTGTCCAACCAGCATGACATTCTGTACGTGCCGATCGAGTACGCGAAGCGGGCCGGCACGTCGAAGTTCAAGTTCGTCAAGGACGGCTACCGGTACATCCTGCAGGTGCTGCGGATGGTGATGTACTTCAATCCGCTCAAAGCCCTGATGCCGCTCGCCTTGTCGCTGCTGACGATCGGCGTCGTCAAGGGCATCGTGGACATCTCGATCCACCCGGTCCGCTTGGCCACCAACACGGTGCTGGTGTTCCTCACCGGGCTGATCATCGGATCGCTTGCCTTGCTGGCCGACCTGATCGTCCGGTCCCGCCCGGATTAGGGCAGGTCGTACGCGGTGGGGTGCAGCGGCTGGTAGAGCGGCAGATCCGCGCCGCTCGGCAGCTTGATCGACGCCAGGAGTCCCCAGCGTTCGCGGATGACCGGCGCCGACACCTCGATGCCGTCGCCTGCGATGGTGGCTTCGATGTCGTCGCACATCAGGTAGAACTCGTGTTGTGGTGCGCCGTCGGTCGGGTGGACGGCGACTTCGGCCGGTGGGAGTTTGAAGATCAGCCAGCCGTGGCCCGCGTCCACGTTGGCGAAGCCGAGTACGTCCTTGATGAATGCGCGGTCGGCGTCGGCGTCCTTGCTGTAGATGATCACGTGTGCGCCGTTGATCATGTTTCCTCCACGAAGCTCAGCCATCGGTACTCCAGTGGCTGGTCGGCGTTCCATTCGGCGGCTGTCGCCTCGTCGACCGGGCGGAATCCGGTTCTTTCGTACAGTCGCAGCGCTGTTTCGTTGTCCGGGTGGACCCGTAGGCAGATCAGGTCCGCGTCGCGCCTGCGGGCTCGTTCGGTCAGGGCCGTTACCAGGCGGCGGCCCGCACCACGGCGGCGGTGTGCCGGCGCGACGATCAGACGGGCCAGTTCGGTTTCCACCTCGTCCAGCCACAACTCGCCGTACGCGACGGGTTCTCCGTTGTCCACCAACAGATAAGCGCGGACGTCCGGGTCATCCGACCACGACGCGACGAGGCCTGGTGTCGCGGGGCGGCCGCACCAGCGGAACGACTCGGTGTCCGACGTCGGCCAGCCGGCCACGGTCGCGGCGTGCGCCATGTCGAACTCGACCAGATCCATGCCGGCACTCACGTCCGGCGGGCGCGGACGACCATGCCCGGGCCGGTACCCGGGAAAGCCCGCTGTGCCAAGCGAAACGGCGCGGTCGCCAAGCGGGTCTCGGTGCCGCGCAGGCCACTGGACGGCTGGAGCAGGCGGCCGGAACCGGCGGTGCGTTCGGCGGCCGACTTGTTCGCCACCGTGGCCAGCCGGCGGCGGCCGACGGCGTTGCGGCCGGCTTCAAGAACGTAGCCGAGCGGCATGCCGTACATGCGCAGGTCGATCTCGCCGAAACCGCAGTGGGTCAACAGGTTCGTCATCGCCGGTGGGTCGTAGCGGCGGAAGTGGCCGACCAGTTCGTCCGCCGGGCCGAAGCGGTTCTGGTGCGCTGGCACGGAAAGCAGCAGGTACCCACCGGGGCGCAGGTGCGTCGCCCATTCCCGCAGGGCCGCCGTGTCGTCCTCGATGTGTTCCAGGACTTCGAATGCGCACACCAGGTCGAAGCGTTCGTCGCCGAGATCGGCCACCGGGACGTTGCGCACCTCGCCCCGGCCGATGGCCGCGGTGCGCTGCTGGGCAACGCCACACGACGCGTCATCCGGTTCGACGCCGACGTACCGGTAGCGCTGGGCCAGCCGGACGCCGAGTGCGCCCTGGCCGCAGCCGACCTCGAGCACGTCCGTCACGTCGGGGGGCAGCATGCGGCGCACGACGTCGAAACGCAGCCACGCGTTCGGGGTCAGCGGCGCCACCGTGTCCAGGTTCGCCATGCCGGTGGTCGTCGCCATGTTCAACTCCTCGTCGTGGTCGCGAACCGGTCCTCGACCGCGGCCATCAGGGGCTCGACCACGTGTTCCGGCGCGAACCTGGTGGTAGCCAACCCATGGCCGGCCCGTTGCAGCCGGGCCAGTTCGGCGCGGTCGGTGGCCAGCGTGCGCAGTGCGTCGGCCAGTGCGGCCGGGTCGCCAGGCGGCACCAGCAGTGCGGCGTCGCCGAGGGCTCGGCGTTGCGGTGCGGTGTCGGACGTGACGATCGCGCAACCGGCCGCGGCGCCTTGGAAGACCTTGTTCGGGACGACGCGCAGCGCCTTGGGTCCGGTGTCGAAGATGCCGAGACAGACGTCGTGGCCGGCGACCAGTGCGGGCAGGTCGGCGGCCGGCACCCAGTCCAGCCAGGTCACAGCGTCGTTGCCGGCGGCGGACTTGGTCGCGGCCTCGTCCTGGCCCCGGCCGACCATCGTCACCTCGATCGGCTCGCCGATCAGGGATGCCAGCGCGGCGCCGATCACCGGAGCCCCCTGCAAAGGCGTGTAGAGGCCGAAGAACACCACCCGCAGCGGTCCGTCGTGCGGGTCGGCCGGCGCGGTGAACCACGCGTGCGGCGCGCCGACAGGTACCACGATCGCCTGGTCACGGTGCCGATCGGGCAGCGCGGCCTTGTGCTCGTCGGTGTCCACGAGCACGATGTCGGCGGCGCGCAGGGCGGCCGAGTCGATCATGCGCATCAGCCGCGCCCGCGCGCCGCCGTCGAGTCGCCGGTCCTTGGCGGTGTCGCTGGCGCCGATCAGGTGGTCCAGCACGATCGGCACACGCCGGAACAGCAACCGGGCCAGGTGCACGTCGAAATGTCCCAGATAGCCGACAAGGACGACATCGGGCTTCGGCAGTCGCCGGGCCGCTCGGGCCAAAGTCAGCCAGCGGCGCGCGATTCGGGCCAGAAATGCCGGGATACGGGACGGCCGGGCCAGCGTCGCGACCCGGCCCTCGGTGTCGATGCCGAGTGGCGCGTTGCATTCCGACACGTCGACACCGTTGGCCCGCAGTCCTTCCGCGATCGTCGCGACCCTCGGGTGCATCGCGGTGTCGTAGGTGCCGAATACCAGAACGCGCATGATGCGGGTACCCTAACCTGCCCGATCCACCAGCCCCGATGTGCCTGACGTTAGGCTCATGACATGCCTGACCACCCCGTCGCGGCGCCGGCACAGCCGGACTCGCACGAGCCGGACGTGGTCGGAACCGGTGCCAGGCGGATTCTCACCGGCCGGGTCGTGCGCTGGGGATTCGTCGCGGTCGCGGTGGCGTTCGGGGCTTACGCGGTGGTTGGGCAGTGGTCCGCGGTGCGTGCGGCACTCGTCGACATCGGGCCGCTCGCCATTGTCGGCGCGTTCGTCGCCGTGTTGGTCGCGATGCTGGCGTCGATGCAGGTGTGGCGGGTGCTGCTGGCCGCGCTCGGGTCGCCGCTGCCGGTGCTCGCGGCGGCGAAGGTGGTGTTCGTCGGGCAGCTCGGCAAGTACTTGCCGGGGTCCATCTGGCCGGTGTTGGCACAGATGGAACTGGGCACGGCGCACAAGGTGCCACGTCGGCGGTCGGCCACCGCGTCGGTGCTGACGATGTTGGTGTCGCTGCTCGGCGGGCTGCTCGCGGCCCTCGGCACGCTGCCGTTCCTGGCCGGCGCCATGCCGTATCGGTGGGCTTTCCTTGCCGCGCCGGTGTTGTTGGCCGCGTTGCATCCTCGGGTGCTCAATCCGGTGTTGGCGGCGCTGTTGCGGTTGGCGCGGCGGCCGCCGTTGGAGCAGCCGCTGACCGGGCGGGCGGTGCTCGTCGCGTTGGGGTGGTCGTTGGCCTCGTGGCTGTTGTACGGGGTGCAGGTGTGGTTGTTCGCGGTTCGGCTCGGGGCGCCGGACGGGCGGGCCGTGCTGCTCGCGATCGGTGGGTTCGCGTTCGCGTGGAGCGTGGGGTTTCTTGTCGTTTTCGCGCCGGCCGGGGCCGGGGTGCGGGAGGTGCTGCTGGTCGCCGTGTTCGGGCCGCTGGTGGGTGTGGGTGGGGCGACGGCGATCGCCGTGGTGTCGCGGATTCTGATGACGGTTGGGGATCTGGCCGCGGCTGGGGTGGTGGCCGCGTGGTCCGGGCGGCGTCGGCCGTCGACCGGGTAGGACCGGATGCTGGACACGGCGGCGGTCCGGCCGGCGGTCGATGTCGGCGGCCGGCCGCGAATCCGTCATCGGGTCGGCGTCGCGGCCATCTGTCTGGTCGCCGC
>DATBCR010000220.1:0-2365 GCA_036270375.1 Pseudonocardiaceae bacterium
GCGAACACCACGAGCGCCAGGATCACGGCGTAGACACCGATCGGGTTCGAGAAGGCGCCGAGTATGCGTGTCGGGACAGTCGGCGCGGTCACCGCCCATTTGCCAAGCGGCGTCGGATTGCCGACGACCGCCCGCAGCCCGTGCGTCAGCGCGATGTCGAACGGGCCGGCGGTCTTCGTGCCGGCCACCAGGTCACCGACGGTGAGCACGACTATCCAGCTACCGAGCGTGACGAGGAGGGCGAGCCGGCGGTCCGGTGCCAGCGGATTGAGCACACCACTGACTATGCCTGATCAGGCGGCGGCGCACCTCGATATTCCCTCGCGCCGGTCCGCCCGGCCGGGGAGCATGGCCGCCATGGGGTTCCTTGAGGTGAGCGGTCTCGGTTACCGGCTGGTGGACGGCCGGGAACTGTTCCGGGACGTGTCGTTCCGGGTGGCCGCGGGCAGCGTGGTGGCCGTCGTCGGTGCGAACGGCGCAGGCAAGACCACGTTGCTGCGGCTGTTGGCCGGCGAACTGAGCCCGGTCGCCGGGGGATCGGCGGTGCAGGGCGGTCTCGGCGTGATGCCGCAGTTCGTCGGTTCGGTGCGGGACGACCGGACCGTGCGCGACCTGCTGCTCGCCGTTGCCCCACCGCCGGTCCGGGCCGCCGCCGAGGAGTTGGACGCGGTCGAACTGGCGCTGATGGAGACCGACGACGAAGCGACCCAAATGCGTTACGCGGGTGCGCTGGTGAGTTGGGGCGAGGTCGGCGGCTATGACATTGAGGTGTTGTGGGACACCGTCACCGTTGCCGCGCTCGACCTGCCGTTCGACCGGGCCCGCTACCGCTCGGTGCGCACGCTGTCCGGCGGTGAGCAGAAGCGGCTCGTGCTGGAGGCGTTGCTGCGCGGCCACGAACAGGTGCTGCTGCTCGACGAACCCGACAATTATCTTGACGTACCAGGCAAACGCTGGCTCGAACAACGGCTCGCCGAGACGCAGAAGGCTGTGTTGCTTGTGAGCCACGACCGGGAGCTGCTGGCGACCGTGGCGACCGCCGTGGTCACCATGGAGGCGCACACCTGCTGGACGCACAGCGGCGGTTTCGACACGTGGCCCGCAGCGCGGGCGGCCAGGTGGGAGCGGATGGCCGAACTGCACCGGCGGTGGGACGAGGAACACGAGAAGCTGCGCGAACTGGTCCGGTCACTGCAACGCGCTGCCACGATGAGCGATGTAATGGCGTCGCGCTATTCGGCCGCACAGACCCGCCTACGCAAGTTCGAGGAGGCCGGCCCGCCACCGGAACTGCCGCGCGAACACGTCGTCACGCCGAGATTGCGCGGCGGCCGCACGGGAATCCGGGCGATCACGTGCGAGAAGCTGGAATTGACCGGGCTGATGAAGCCTTTTGACGTGGAGGTTTTCTACGCGGATCGAGTCGCCGTTCTCGGTGCGAACGGGTCCGGCAAAAGCCATTTCCTGCGGTTGCTCGGCGGTGATTCGTCCGTGGCGCATACGGGTTCGTGGCGGCTGGGGGCTAGGGTCGTGCCAGGACTGTTCGCGCAGACGCACGCCCATCCGGAGTGGATCGGGCGGACGCTGGTAGACGTGTTGTGGCACGGCGACGGCGACCGGTCCGGTGTGGACAGAGGAACGGCGATGGCCGCGCTGAGCCGGTACGGTTTGGCGGCGGCCGGTGACCAGCGGTTCGAGACGCTGTCTGGTGGCCAACAGGCGCGATTCCAGGTGCTGCTGCTTGAGTTGTCCGGCGCGACGTTGTTGTTGCTGGACGAGCCGACGGACAACCTGGACCTGACATCCGCGCAGGCGCTGCAGGACGCACTGTCCGAGTACGCGGGGACGGTGGTGGCGGTCACGCACGATCGGTGGTTCGCGCGCTCGTTCGACCGCTTTCTGGTGTTCCGCGCGGACGGGACGGTGTCCGAAGTGGACGAACCGGTGTGGGACGAGGGCAAGGTGCATCGGGCGGCGGTGTGAGGTCGGGTGGATCCGTTGCGGGCCGACGGACACGAGCGAGCGGCCAGCGCGGTCCCGGCGAGCGGATCGGTCTGCGCCGAGAATCCACGAAGGGTATTGTGATGTAAGAGGTATTGTGGTGTGCGGCAGGGTGGAGTGTTGGGCTGCCGGCCCGTCGGACTGTTCCGGACGAGAAGTCCTGCCGCGCGGCCGACCAGCCAAGTGACACGATCGGGGGAACGTCCGCGAGATCGGGCTTTCCCGGAACTTTGAGCGATTCCCATTCGTTGCGCTTAAGTAGTAGGAAGGGCGCGGGGGGCGGCGCGGGTGCATCGCGGAGCGAGGCTGCCGCATGCCTTAGTGACGCTGCGGCAGTGGTCGAGCGACGGTGCCGCAGCATGCA
>DATBCR010000221.1:0-3315 GCA_036270375.1 Pseudonocardiaceae bacterium
GATCAGCATGCCGAACATAGCCAGGATCACGATCCACGCCGCCACGCTGAGCCTGCGCGGCGCGACCGCCACCGCGTACGTCAGCCGCGCGTCCGGTTTGGGGCGGATCCTGAGGTAGGACAAGGCGATCGCGATCCACATCATGATGCCGACCGCGCCCGCCGAGTCCACGAGCGCGAGGAACACGTCGCCCGGCGCGATGTAGCCGACCAGCGTCACCGCGAAACCGAGCGTTGCGGTCGTGATCACGGCCGTCCTCGGCACCCGGCCACTGGACAGGTTGCGCCACGATCGCGGCGCATCCCGTTGCCGGGCAAGGGAGAACCCCATCCGGGACGCCGAGTAGACACACGAGTTGAGCACCGAGAGCACCGCGGTGAACACCACGATGTTGATCACCGTCTGGGTGGCCGGCAGCCGCAGCACGTTCATCATCGTGCCGAACGGGCTGGCCGCAACGCTCGTCGAGTTCCACGGCGCGAGCAGCACGGTCATGGACAACGCGACCAGGTACACCGCGAGCACCGTGTACGCCACGACCCGGACGGAATGGCGCACCACCCGCCGCGGCCGGTCCGCCTCCCCGGATGCGATGGACGCCATCTCGATGCCCACGAACGAGAACGCGGCCACCAGCATCCCCGCGAACACCGACCCGGCACCGTTCGGAGCGATCCCGCCGTTGTTCACCACGTTCGACAGCCCCGGCGACGGCACGCTCGGTAGCACACCGGCCACGGCCAGTACGGCGAGCACCGGCACCCCGACCGCGAGCACGATCTTGACGGCCACCAACCAGAACTGGACCTCACCGAACACCCGGACCCGCGCCAGGTTGACCGCGGCCAGCGTGCCCGTGAACATCAGCGCCCAGCCCCACTCCGGCATGCTCCGCAGCCATGTGTGCGCGATGGACGACGCCGCCCTGCACTCCACACTGGACGTCACCACCAGCAGCCACCAGTACATCCAGCCGACCGAGAACCGTCCGACGTGGCCGAAGGCGTTGCCGGCGTAGGTGGCGAACGAGCCGCTGTCCGGGCGGTCCTGCGACAGCGCGCTGAGCAGCCGCATCGCCACCACCGCGAGCACGCCGACGACGAGGTAGCAGATCACGACCGCAGGCCCGGTCTTCGCGATGATCGAGCCGCTGCCGATGAAGATCCCGGCGCCGATGGTGCCACCGAAGGCGATCGCGCTGACGTGCCGTGGCCGCAGGGTTGCGGCGAGCCCGGACTCCTCGTGGACCAAGGTGGCGGCGGGCTCCATCAGCAACTCCGTTTCGGGGTGATCCGTGGCCTGTGCGGCACGTGGCGGCACCTTGCGACGACAGTGCCGCCGATGTCAAGCGCGGCTGGCCAGCGGGGTCGTGGTCGACACCAAGCCTTAAGCGTCGCGATCAGTTCGGGTTCATGGCGCTGGAATCCGGCCGTCCACCGCGAGCACCGGCACGTCGACCGGCACCGTCTCCGGGTACTTGATGCCGGCTCCGGTGTTGAGCACCACGACGTCCTCGTCGCCGGCCAGCCAGCCGCTCTCCCGCAGTCGCCGTGCCGCCGCGAAGCACGCCGCGCCCTCCGGGCAGACGAACGCCCCTTCGGCGCGGGCCAGCGCACCCTGCTCGGCGAGCAGTTCGTCGTCCGTGACGGCGATCGCGGTGCCCTCGGTGCGATAGACGGCGTCCAGCACCAGGAAGTCGCCGAGTGCCTTGGGCACGGTGAGGCCGAACGCGACCGTGTGCGCGTCCGGGAACGGCTCGCTCTCGGTCGCGCCGCTCTCGAACGCGCGGACGATCGGGGCGCAACCGGTGGCCTGCACCGAAACCAGCCTCGGCAGCGGGCCGGCGATCCAGCCGAGGTCGCGGAGTTCGTTCAGGGCCTTGTAAATCCCGATGATACCGACCCCGCCGCCGGTCGGGTACATGATCACGTCCGGTACCCGCCAGCCGAACTGCTCCACGATCTCGAAGCCCATCGTCTTCTTGCCCTCCAACCGGTAGGGCTCCTTCAACGTGGACACGTCCTGGTAGCCGCCGCGCGCAACGACAGCGGCTCCGACCAGCCGGCCCGCGTCGCCGATCAGACCGTCCACAAGGTACAGTTCGGCGCCGCTGACACTGACCTCGGCGCGGGTGATGGCCGGTGCGCCGACCGGCATCGCGATGAGACTGCGCAAACCGGCCCGTGCCGCGTAGAGAGCCCATGCGGCGCCCGCGTTCCCGTTCGTCGGCATGGCGATCCCGGTCACGCCGAGTTCGGCCGCGCGCGACACCCCGACCGCCGCGCCGCGTGCCTTGAAGCTGCCGGTCGGCACAAGGCCCTCGTCCTTCATCCACAGCGCAGGGACGCCGATCCGCTTGCCGTACTCGGGCAGCGGCAGCAGCGGTGTCATGCCCTCGCCGAGGCTGACGGTCCGTTCCCGCGCGCGGACCGGCAGGAGTTCGTGGTAGCGCCACAGGGTCGGCGGCCGGGTCGCGATCTCGGCCTTCGTGACGGTGGCCGCGACCTGGTCGAGGTCGTAGCGGGCGAGCAGCGGCGCGCCGACCGTCGAGGTGCCCTGGACCTCCTCGGCGTCGAAGCGGTCACCGGTGCGCGAACATTCGAGGTGGGTCAGCGCGGAAAACGGCACGTCGGGTTCTCCTCGGCGGTTGTCGGCATGCGATCGTTAGCCGACCGTACCAACTCGGTCCGCCGGTCATCCGAAGGTTGCCTGTGCTGGGCGGACGCGCGGACTATCGTGAGTGGATGGGACAACTCGGCGAGCTTTTCCCGGGCGCGAAACTGCGCCGTGAGATCCCGGACGAGGCCGGCAGCGGCCAGCGATTCGAGCCCGGCCCGCTGGATCTCGACGGTGGTGTGATCCGCATCGCGCCGCGACCGGCCCCGCGGACCGAAGACGACGAAGAAGACTGACGGACCGATCCGAGGGCAGGCGTGACCGCGGGTCGCACGACGCCACGTCATCCGGCGCAACCGCCGACGGCGTTGAGCGCTGGGCTGGTCCGGACCCTGTCGGAACTGGCCGCCGTGTTGCGCTGGTTACGCCGTCGGCAGGCGTGGCAGCGTGGCGCCGCGCCGCTGACATACCGCGAGCTGGCCGCCGCGACCGGCTGGTCCTACGGCTGTTTCAGCGGCTACTTCCGTGGAACCGTCCTGCCGCCCAGCGACCGATTCGACACGTTGATCGGCCTGCTCGGCGCAGGTGCCGTGGAACGGTCCCGACTGGCGACCGTCCGGGACGGCGTCGCCGACCGGCGTGACGAGCCACCGGCGCCGCTGGAACCGACCCGACCGGCGGCCGAACTGAGTGCCGCAC
>DATBCR010000222.1:0-7317 GCA_036270375.1 Pseudonocardiaceae bacterium
CCAGCGGCAGCAGGTGCGGCGGGTAGAACGGATGGGCCACGAGTACCCGTTCCGAGTGCACGCAGACATCCTGGAACTCGCTCGGCCGGATACCGGACGAACTGCTGGCGAGCAACACTTCTGGGCCGGTCGCGGCGTCCAGCGCGGCGAAGATCTCGCGCTTGGTGTGCAGGCGCTCCGGCCCGCACTCCAGCACCATGTCTACATCGGACACTGCTACGGCCGCCTCGGCGACGAATCGCAGCCCGTCCAGTTCGATACCCGCACCGAGCACGGCGGCCACCGACGCGCGCAGTGCCGTCTCGGCGTTCGGCGCGGGATCCGTTGCCACGACACGGAGTCCGTGCCGCAGCAGCAGTGCCGCCCAGCTCGAACCGATCGCGCCGGCGCCAACGACGCCGACCGTGCGCACGTCCTCGGCGGCGATCACGACGCGGCCAGTGCGACGAACGTGTCCAGCGACGCCGGATCGGACAGCGCGTCCCGGCTGGCGACCTCGGACGGCGGCTCGCCCTGCAGGATCCGTTTCACGGGCAGCTCCAGCTTCTTGCCGGTGCGGTTGCGGGGTATCGCCGGCACCGCCACGACATCGTCGGGCACGTGACGCGGCGAGAGCGCCTGTCGCAGCGCGGTCACGATCGTGCCACGCAACACGTCGTCCAGCACGGCGCCGGGCGCGAGCACGACGAACAGCAGCAGCCGGCCGTCGGTGCCGTCCAGGTGCACGACCAGCGAGTCGGTGATCTCCGGCAGTTCCTCGACCACCCGGTAGAACTCGGCGGTGCCCATGCGCACGCCGCCCCGGTTCAGCGTGGCGTCCGACCGGCCGGTGACCTGGCACGTGCCGTCGGGCGCGAACACGATCCAGTCGCCCTGACGCCACACGCCCGGGTAGACGTCGAAGTACGCGGCGCGCAGCCGGCTGCCGTCGGCATCGTTCCAGAACCGCAACGGCATCGACGGCATCGGCGCGGTGATCACCAGCTCGCCGGGCACGCCGACGACGTCCTGGCCGGCCGCGTCGAACGCGTGCACGTCGACGGCAAGCGCTCGGGCCGCGATCCGGCCCGCGTGCACCGGCAGCAGCGGTGCGCCCTGCACGATCCCGGAACACACGTCGGTGCCACCGCTGCCGACGTTGATCAGGACGGCTGGTCCCAGTTGCTCGCGCAGCCACGCGTAGCCCTCCGGCGGCATCGGTGATCCGGCCGCGCCGACCGTGCGCACGGCGAGACCGAGCCCCCGGACGTCGACACCGGTTTTCCGGCACGCCAAGGTGAAACCGGGGCTGACACCGAGCATGGTGGCCCGCGCGTCGGCGGCGAGGCGCCACTGCCATGTCAGGTCGGGATGCGCCGGATCGCCGTCGACCATGACGATCGACGTCCCGACCAGCAGCGCGGACACCAGCGCCTGCCACATCATCCAGGCGGTGGTCGTGTACCAGAGCAGCCGGTCGCCCGGCCCGAGGTCCCAGGACAGGGCGTGATTCTTCAGGTGCTCCACCAGAATCCCGCCGTGTCCGTGCACGATCGCCTTCGGTATCCCGGTCGTCCCGGACGAGAACAGCACGAACAGCGGATGATCGAACGGCACCCGCGCTAAGTCCGATGACGCTGGCTCGGCGGCCGCGACGAGGTCCGGCCACGCGAGCGCGTCCTCGACTTGCCAAGGGCCGTAACGGATGTCGAGCACGTGCCGCACCGTCGGCAGGGCGGCGCGGATCTCGGCGACCTGCGCGCGCCGGTCGATTTCATTGTCGCCGTACCGGTAACCGCCCGCCACGAACAGCATCACCGGTTCGAGTTGCGCGAACCGGTCCACGACACCGCGCGTCCCGAACTCGCTCGCGCAAGTCGTCCATACAGCGCCGAGGCCGGCCGTGGCCAGGAACGCGACCAGCGCCTCCGGCACGTTCGGCAGGTAGCCGGCCACCCGGTCGCCGGGACCGACGCCGAGACCCGCGAGCACGGTGCGGGCACGGGCGACCTGGTCCCGCAGTTCGCCGAACGTCAGGTCGACATCCGGTCGGGTCTGCGAGCGGCCGAGTACCGCGATGTCTTCGTCGGCACCCTGGCGCAGCAGGTACTCGGCGTAGTTGAGGCGTGCGCCGGGAAACCAGACCGCGCCGGGCATCTCCCGGCGCGCGAGCACCGTGTCGTAGGCGGACCGGACGTCGAAGTGCTCCCAGACCGCCGACCAGAAGCCGGCCAGGTCGGCCACCGACCAGCGCCACAGCTGGTCGTAAGTCGTCATGCACAGGCCACGATGTTCGGCCAGCCAGGCAAGGAACGCGCCGATGCGGCTGCCGTCCAGGACGTCGGGCGGTGGCGTCCACATCAGTTCGCCCGGTGCGACCGTCATCGATCGGTCACTTTCGGGGCGCGGCCGGCAAGGAAGTCGGCCATCCGGCGCTTGGCGTCGTCGGTGCTCTGCGTGATCGCGGCCATCAGCGCCTCCAGCAGGAAACCTTCGTCTTGGTCGGCCCGTGCGATCCGGGGCAGCGCCTGGAGCACGGCGAAGTTGGTCTGTGGCGCGTTGCCGGCCACGCGCCGCGCCAGTTCCAGCGCGGTCGGCTCCGCCGAGCCTTCCGCGACCAGATACTGCGTGAGCCCGGCGGCCATGCCCTCCTCGGCGTCGAACCGGCGGCCGGTCAGCATCAGGTCGGTCATCCGCGCGACGCCCATCAGCCGAGGGAGCCGGACCGAGCCGCCGCCACCGACGAAGATGCCGCGCTGTCCTTCCGGCAACGCGTAGAACGCGGACCGGTCGGCGACGCGGATGTGACAGGCGGCGGCCAGTTCCAGCCCGCCGCCGACGACCGCGCCCTTGAGGGCCGCGACGACCGGGATCGGGCCGTCCTCGACGGCGGCGAGGGCGCGGTGCCAGAGCCGGGAGTGCGCGATGCCGGCGAACGCGTCGAGTTCGTCCATCTCGCCGAGGTCGAGGCCGGCGGAGAAGTTCGGGCCCTCGGCCTGGATCACGGCGGCCCGGACGGCCGGGTCGAGTTCGGTGAACGCGCGTTCGACGGCAAGGATCGTGGTGTCGTCGATGGCGTTGCGCTTGTGCGGGCGGTTCAGGGTGAGCACGAGGACGGGGCCGTCGGTCCGGGCGAGCAGTGTGGCGGGGAGGCCGTCCTGCGGCATGTTCGACCGGCCTCCCCGATAGACAGGAATCCTGAACATCGGCATCATGCCACACGTCGGCGTGGCCTGGCATGTCCGTGCGGCGGCAGGAACGGACAGCCGCCGCTGGGCTGCCGACGTATCGGCAGCCCAGCGGCGGTGACGAGCGGTCTCAGTTACCAGTCGTGCTGTCCACCAACCACTGGATCACGCCGACCGAGCCCTGGCCGCTCTGCAGCGAGACCCGCATTCGGGTGGTCGTGACCGGATCGAAGGTGACGCTGTTGAAACCGTCGTCCGCGATCGGATAGGCGCTCGCGTTCGGCGCGTCAACGAACGCGCTGCCGTTCCAGTACTGGACCGTCCAGGACGCCGGCAGCCGGACTCCGCCGCCGTCGTCGAGGAAGTACACCGCGCCGCCGTTGGTGGTCACGGGTGTGGTCCAGTCCAATTCGATCCACTGGGTGCCCTGCATCGGCCAGGTGCCCCAGCGGAGGTCCGCCGAGTCGTTCGAACTGGTCGGGTAGATCCCGTCGTTGATCGCGGTCACGTGCTCCCACGGCGACGTGTAGGACGCGGACGGCGTCGCGCTCGGCGCGAGGTTGGTCGAACCGGGTGGCAGCGGCAGCGGACGCCGCACGTCCACCCAGTCGAGCGCACTGACCGACCCGGACGCCCCGCTGTCGGGCGCGGCATAGCCGGCGGCCACCCGCAAACCGTTGCTGCCGTTCATGGTCGCGGGCGGGGTCACCGTCCAACTGGCCCCGACCGTCTGCCCGGGCGCGACGCTCGGGAAGCCGGTCGTCGTGGTGGGCGTGACCGTCCAGCCGGCCGGCGCCGGCAGGTTCAGTGCCACGTTGTCGAGGGTGTCCTGGCCGGTGTTGGTGAACGTGGCCGACGCGGTGGTCGGCATGCCAGCGGTCAGCGCCGGCCGGGTGTGTTGACCTGGCACGGTGCTCGCCACGTCCAGCGCCACGGTGGGCCGGGCCGCGTGGCCGAGCCGGACGAGCACCGGTCCGTGACCCTGCATCGTCACGGTGTGGGTGGCTGGGTCGTAGCTGCCGCCGGTGACGCCGAGCACGCCCGCGTCGGCGAAGACCGGTAGCTGAAGCCGGATGTCGTCGCTCGGCGGCTGTCCGGTGACATTGACCCGGACGGTCCCCTGCGGACCGGTCGCGATCCGCACACCGTAGGTTTGTCGGTGCCCGGAACCGACCTGGTAGGACGAGGTCAGGTTGTCCACCGCGATGGTCTGGCCGGGCACCATCCACTCGTCCGGCACGCCCCGCCCGACGTACAGGGCGGTGTGGAAGTCGAACGAGCCGTCCGGTCGCGTGGTCGACACAAGGCCGCTGGCGACAAGCGACTGCAGGACCGTCTGGGTCTGGCCGGCCATCGGCCAGGCGTACGGGATGGCGCCGAACTGTGGCGCCGCATGGCTGCCGGCCCACGGGTTGTTGGCGCTCGGCGCGTTGCCGTTCGCCTCCCACCACGCGTTCGGGCCGCCGGTGGTGGTCTGCAACTGCCAGGCATAGCTGGACAGCGGCAGCGCCCGGTACTGGTTGCCGTAGAGCGACGCGGCGGTGTAACCGGTGTTGTGCGCGGTGCTGTAGCCGCTGTACGCGCCAAGCGTCGGGAACGGCAGCGTGCCGTTCAGCCGCGCGTAGCCTGCCTGGTAGAGATTGTCCGTCTGTTGTGGATCGCCGAGAATTCCGTTGAGCCGGCCGCCCTGTAGGTAGATGTCCCAGACGTTCTGGCCCCACAGGTTCGATCCGGCCCAGTTGGCGTCGGTGCTGCTGTTGCACCGGTCCACGGTGATCGGTTTGTTGACCTCGCACGGCAGGAAGTTGAAACCGTTGGCCTGCTCATTGGCGGCGAGGCCGGCGTTGGTCGCGTCGAGAAGGCTGGTGTACGCGCTGTCGGCCCACTGGGCTTCCGCGATCTGGCCGATGCGGGCGGCCAGGTACTTGTACGCGGCAAGGCCGGCGAGGGCGGACTCGTCGTCGAACAGCCACGTGCCGGTGGAGTCGTTGTCGAATGAGGTCCTCAGGTAGTGCGTGTTGGCGTTGAGCTGCGCGAGATATTCGGTGTGCATCATGGTGAACAGGCTCGGGCCCCATTGGCTCGGACCGTTGGCGTCGTCGTGGAAATAGGTGCTGACGAACGCCGTGTCATTGGTCGCGGCCAGATAGTCCGCCCAGGCGGCAGGGGTTTTCCACAGCCCGTCCCAATACCAGTTGGCACCGAATTCGTTGAAGTTGGTCAGTTCGGAGATCCGGCCGACCAGCAGCAGGTTCTGGGCGTCGGTGAAATCACCCTGGGTGAAGCGGTTGGCCAGGATGCCGGGCAGATCGTGGTTGAGCAGCCAGTCGTAGTTGTTGGCGCCGGAGAAGGGCGCGGTGCCGACCTGCACGATTCTGGTGTAGACGAAGGCCGCCTTGTACGCGTTGGCCATGGCTTCGCCAGGATTGGCCAGCCCGCCGCTGTCCGGTAACGTGACATTCGGCAGGGATAATTTCGGAATGACCGAAATCCTGTTGTTCCAGAAGTCCTGCATGTGCCGGAACGCGGAGTTGAACGGCTGGGCCGCGGTGAGTGCGGACGAGGCCGGCAGTTGACCGCCGATGCGGAACGTGTCCACAGCGGACACGAAGTCGTGGTTGACCGTGTCGCCGGCCGGCACCGTGTCTGCGGCCGAATCCATGGCGACAAGGCCGGGTCCGGACGCGCCGGACGGCACGGTTACCGCTGTGGCGCCAAGGTTGTGCACGGTTACTCTGGTGTAGACCAGTTCGACCGGCTGGCCGCCGATGGACTGCTGGTCCGCGAAGTCGGTGATCGAGACGGCGACCCCGGCGCGGGTGAATGTCGTGGTCAGGGCGGGCAGGTAACCGCCGACCATGAACCACCGCACCGAGCCGGGTGCCGGTGCCTGCCCGGCGGCAAGGCCGTAGTTGTAGACGTCGAACGAGTACATCGCGCCGCAGTAGGTGGTGTTGCCCTGGGTGAACCTGGTCGGCACGCCGCGCGCGTAGTAGGCGCCGGACAGGTATGCGAACGGCGCGTAGACGTTGCCCTCCCAGCCGATGATCGACTGGTTCGCGAAGCCGTGTCCACTCGGGTCGGTCGGGCTCGGGAAGTTGGTCCCGAACGTCCTTGGCAGGGTCGAGTCGCCGCACGCGTTCACGGGCAGTGTCGGCAACGGCTGGAAACCGGTGGTGGTTGCGGCAGCGGCTGGTGTCGTGACCAGCGTCGCACCGAGGATGGCGGCCGCGCAGGCGATGGCCAGCGGCGATGAGTACGGACGTCGCAGCATGATCTCACGTCTTCCGGAGCGATGATCACGGCAAGTAAGGAAAAGGTTTTCCGCAATCGGACGCTAGGCCGCGACATCCGCCAAGTCAACGGGCTCACGACACCTGTCGACTACCTGGACACTGTGGAGTCCCGGATCACCAACCGGCACGGACTGGTGTGCCGGCCGGGCGACGGTTCGCCGTTGATCGCGGCCAGCAGCAGGTCGGCCGCGGTGCGACCCAAAGCCTGCAGTTCCATGTCGACGCTGGTCAGCGGTGGCTGGCAGGCCAGCGCCATGACGTCCCAGTTGTCGTAACCGACCAGCGCCACGTCGTCGGGGACGTTGCGGCCGGCTGCCCGCAGCGCGTCCGCGACCCCCCTCGCGATCTGGTCGCTGCCGCAGAAGATCGCGTCGACGTCGGCCGTGCCGAGGAGGATCTTCGCCGCCTGACGGCCCCACGCCTCGCTCCACTCACCGAACAGCGGGGCGCCGACCAGGCTCAGTCCGGCCTCCGTGAGCCGTGCCTCGGCGGCGGCGGCACGGACCGCCGCCGAGTGGTGCCGCTCCGGACCGGTGATGTGGGCGATGCGGCGTCGGCCGACGGCAAGCAGGTGGTCGACGGCGATGCGCGCGCCGCCAGCTTCGTCCGGCACCACGGAACAGTCTCGCGGGTCGGCCGAGCTGATGAAGGCGTAGACGACCGGGACGGGCAGGGCGGCGCCGATCGGCGGGCGGGCCTGGGTGCGGCGGCCGGTCACGATGATGCCGTCGACCCGGCGGCCGAGCAGGGTCCGCAGGTAGTACTGCTCGCGGATGGCGTCGTCGCGGCCGTCGCAGAGGAAGACCGACATCTCGCCGGCGCCGAGGGCGTCCTCGGCACCCATCATCAGCGGG
>DATBCR010000223.1:0-2146 GCA_036270375.1 Pseudonocardiaceae bacterium
CGACTGCCCCACCCAGCCACAGCACCCGATCGCGTGATCGGCTGCTCACTCGCCGACCGTTCGGCCCAACCCTGCTCAGGGCGCCGCGATCGTGGCGATGTAGTTGCTCAGGCAGTAGTCGTAGCCGTTCGGGCTGTCGACGCCGGTGCGCACGCTCTCCGCGCCGTCGCCGTGCCGTTCGAAGTGCCGGTGTTCCAGCTCGACTCGGGTGGTGGTCGGTCCTTCCGCGATGAACCGGATCTCGACTTCACTCGCATGGGCGATATCCGCGTCGTACTTCCAGTCACCCTGCAGTTGCCACGTGTGCACGAGCCGGTGCGGTGGCTCCCACACCAGCACCTGGCCCCAATCGCACTCGCTGCCGTCCACGCCGGTCTCGTACCAGCGTCCGCCCGCCTTCGGCTCGAACACGCAGGTCCGCATGTCGGCCGTCCCGATGTGGTGTTCCTTCGGCCACCACGTGCCGAATCCGGCCGTGTAGACCTCGAACGCCCGCTCGACGCCCGCGGCCACGGTGATCGTCTTGCGCACGCTGGTCTCGGTCTGCTGCGACATGGTCACTCCTTCTCCGTCTGCTTGTCCGTGTCCGCCACCGCTTTGTCCGCCACTGCCGTGTCCGCTACAGCCGTGGCGAAGGCGGCGAGGGCCTGGTCCCACATCCGGTCCAGGTACGCCCGTATGGCGGCAACCCCGTCCGGGTTCACTCGGTAGAGGCGTCGCGTGCCGACCGCGCTGTCGATCACCAGGCCGGCCTCCTTGAGCACCTTCAGGTGCTGGGAGACGGCCGGGCGGCTGATCGGCAGCCGTTCGGCCAGTTCACCGACCGCGATCGGCCGGGTGGTCAGCAACTCGAAGATGGCACGCCGGGTCGGGTCGCCAAGGGCGCCCAGCGCATCCACTCCGTAAGTCCCCACAAACGGTAAGTCTGCACTTACGAAGAACCATCGTCAACGAGGCAAGCCGACCGCGCAACACATCGCATGCCGGCCGCCAAGACAAACAACGAACCGTCCGAACATGCAACGTACAGCGGATGAAATCGCCGCCCTTTACCCCGTAGCCTGGAGACATGACCGCCATCGACAACGCCACCGCTCCCGCCAGCGTGCACAACCGGCCGCGCGAGACGGCCGACTACACCGCACTCGACGAGCGGTGGAGCACGCACAACTACCACCCCCTGCCGGTGGTGATCGCCGAGGCCGACGGCGCCTGGGTCACCGACGTCGACGGCCGCCGCTACCTGGACCTGCTGGCCGGCTACTCAGCTCTCAATTTCGGACACCGCAACCCCACGCTGGTCGCCGCCGCCGTCGAACAGCTCGGCCGCGTCACCCTGACCAGCCGGGCGTTCCACCACGACCAGCTCGGCCTGTTCTGCC
This sequence comes from Pseudonocardiaceae bacterium, assembly GCA_036270375.1. Classification (GTDB taxonomy): domain Bacteria; phylum Actinomycetota; class Actinomycetes; order Mycobacteriales; family Pseudonocardiaceae; genus DATEPR01. Next base: position 1,383 of record DATBCR010000223.1, read on the forward strand.
GCGAGCTGGCCGAACTGACCGGCACCGAGATGGTGCTGCCGATGAACTCCGGTGCCGAGGCCGTCGAGTCCGCGATCAAGGTCGCCCGCAAGTGGGCGTACCAGGTCAAGGGTGTACCGGCGGGGACGGCGGAAATCGTCGTCGCGGGCGCCAACTTCCACGGCCGCACAACGACAATCGTCTCGTTCTCCACCGACGAGGTGGCCCGCGCCGACTTCGGCCCGTTCACACCGGGCTTCACAGTCGTGAAGTACGGAGACGCGGAAGCGCTGGCCGCCGCGGTCAACGAGCGCACAGCCGCTGTACTGATCGAGCCGATCCAGGGCGAGGCGGGCGTTGTCGTCCCGCCCCCCGGCTACCTGCGCGAGGCCCGCCGAATCTGCGACCGCGCAGGCGCCGTACTGATAGCCGACGAGATCCAATCCGGCCTGGCCCGCACCGGCGAGCTGCTGGCCTTGGACCACGAAGGCGTCCGAGCCGACCTGTACACGCTGGGCAAAGCACTAGGTGGTGGCATCATGCCGGTGTCCGCGGTAGTCGGCACCCGCTCGGTACTAGGTGTGTTGCAACCAGGCGAACACGGCTCCACTTTCGGCGGTAACCCACTCGCGTGCGCCGTCGGCCGCGCGGTGATCGGCCTGCTACAAACCGGCGAATTCCAGGCGAGATCAAGGGAACTAGGCGCACACCTACACCGCAGACTCGACGAACTGGTAGGCCAAGGCGTCGCCGAGGTCCGAGGCCGAGGCCTGTGGGCCGGCCTC
>DATBCR010000224.1:0-1671 GCA_036270375.1 Pseudonocardiaceae bacterium
ACCAACCCGGCGCTCGACCCGACCAGCCGGATGCCCGAGTTCAAGACGTGCGCGGTGCGGATCTCCCCGGACCGGGAGCCGACGTGACCGCGCGCCGGGTGGTGGTGATCGGTCACGGCATGGCCGGTGCGCGGTTGGCCGGCGAGTTGCGCCGGCACGACCCGGTGGCCGAGCGGGTCGCCGTGACGGTGCTCGGCGACGAGCCGCACGCCGCGTACAACCGGGTCCTGCTCTCGGGTGTGCTGTCCGGCTCGCTGGAACTGGACGCCGTCCGCATGCACGAGTCCGACTGGCCGACCAGCCAGCGGGTCGACCTGCGGCTCGGCGTCGCCGTGACCTCGCTCGACCGGGCACGACGCCGGGTGCGGCTGGCCGACGAGTCGGCGGTGGCGTACGACGCGCTCGTGCTGGCCACCGGTGCCCGGCCGTGGCTGCCCGAGGTGGAGGGCCTGCTCGCCGATCGGGGCGGACTGGCCGCCGGCGTGTTCGCGTTCCGTACCAGGGACGACTGCGCCCGGATCGTGGCCGAGGCCCGGCCCGGCATGCCCGTCGCGGTGCTCGGTGGCGGCCTGCTCGGCCTGGAAGCGGCCCGTGGCCTGGCCGGCCGGGGCTGCCTGGTGACCGTGATCCACCCCAACGGTCACGTGCTGGACCGCCAGATCGACCCAGCCGCCGGCCACATGTTGCGCCGCATCCTGGAACGCATCGGCATCGAGTTCCGCGTCGGCACCACCGCCGCCCGCTACCTGCCCGGCGATGGCCTGAAACTGGCCGACGGCGGCCACGTGGCCGCCGAGATGGTCGTGGTGTCGGCGGGCGTGCGGGCCGAAACCGATCTGGCGCGGGCCGCCGGCCTCGCCGTCGATCGTGGCGTGCTCGTGGACGATGCCTTACGCACCAACGATCCCCGCGTGCACGCGATCGGCGACTGCGCCCAGCACGCCAGTACCGAGTCCGGTCTCGTGCAGCCGGCGTTCGACCAGGCGGCCGTGCTCGCGGCCCGGCTGACCGGCGTCGACCCGGCCGCCCGCTACCGGGGCACGCCGATCGTGACCCGGCTGAAGGCCCGTGGTGTCGAACTGGCGTCGATGGGGGACGTGCACCTGGACGTGGGTGGTGAGCACCCATCCAATGTCGAGGTGATCGCGGTGCAGGACCCGGCCCGCGGCCGCTACGGCAAGCTCGTGCTGCGCGACGAGCGGGTGGCCGGCGCGATCCTCCTCGGCCTGCCGGATGCCGCCGCGACCATCATCCAGCTGTTCGACTCGCGCGCACCCGTGCCGGCCGACCGGCTCGGCCTGCTGCTCGGGCGCGCCCTGCCGGCCGAGCAGCTGACCGCGACGTCCGCGGCGGGTCTCGCGGACGAAGCCCTTGTCTGCCGGTGCAATTCGGTCACCAAGGCCGGCATCGTGGCCGCGTGGCGCACCGGCGCCCGGGACGTGCCGGCGCTGGCCACGGCGACGAGGGCGACAACCGGCTGCGGCGGCTGCCGTGCCGTCGTCGGCGGCATCACGGACTGGCTCGCCACCTCCGCCTGACCCCGAAACCGTTCATCTACAACGCAAACCGACCAAGAGAGTGTCCTATGTTGACAGTCACACAATCCAACGGCAAGCGGCTCGGCGGGCGGTGGATCGAGGACTGGGCTCCGGAGGAGCCCGAGTTCTGGGC
>DATBCR010000225.1:0-1592 GCA_036270375.1 Pseudonocardiaceae bacterium
ATGTCCAGCAAGGCATCCCGCTGACGCGGACCACCGAACCGACCGCGCCGCCACGCCTCGCCGGGCGCCCGACCCAGTGCCACCGTCCGGTGCCCGCGCAACGCCCGACGGCTCGCCATCCGCGCCAGTGCCAGGCCGCCCTTGCTGTCGGACTCCCAGCCGAGTATGAGCAGGCACGGTTCCCGGACTCCGCGTGCCTTGAGATATGCCCGCAGTGCGGCCGTTTTCGCGCCACCGGACATCGCGAGCGCCACGTCGGTCTCGTCTACATCGGATAGTCGGGTCACCGTGCCGAGCACCCGATGCCGCGCCAGCGAACGGACGGCCGCCGCGCCGTTCTCCCAGCCGTCCAGCACATGGGCTTCGTACCGGCGGTGGGTAGGGATCGGTCGCACGCGCACGGTGACCTCGGTGATGACGCCGAAGGCACCCTCGCTCCCGACGACCAGTGCGCGCAGGTCCGGCCCGGCCGCCGATGCCGGTGCGACGCCGAGCCGCCATTCGCCGCGCGGGGTCGACAGCCGGATGCCGGCGACCATGTCCTCGAACCGGCCGTAGCCCGAGGACGCCTGGCCGGCGGATCGCGTCGCGGCGAACCCGCCGATGGTGGCGCGCTCGAAGGACTGCGGCAGATGACCGAGCGTGAACCCGTGCGCGGCAAGCAGTCGCTCGGCAGCCGGCCCCCGCACACCCGCCTGCAGCACCGCCAGCCGGGACACCGGGTCCACCGACACCAACCGGTCCAGCCGAACCAGGTCCAGCGCCACCACGGCGACCGTGTCACCACGCAGCGCCCGCACCCCACCGACCACCGACGTGCCACCGCCGAACGGCACGACACCGATCCGGTGCCGCACGCACGCCGCCAGCACGTCGCCGACCCGCGCCGGATCAGCCGGCAGCAGCACGGCGTCCGGTACGGCGAGTTCGCCGCCCGCCCGATAGCGCACCAGGTCCAGATAGGACAGTCCGCCGGACCGGCCGAGCCGGGATTCCTCGTCCACCAGGACATTTGCCGCGCCCACTATGCGTGCCAGCGCCGCATGCGCGTCATCCGGCAGGGCGGACGGCGGCACCGTGCGGGTCGACGCGGCCGGGGTGTGCACGGGGGCCAGCCCGATGCGGGCGCGGAGCCAGCGCAGCGCGTGGTCCGGCAGCGGGTGCGGCTCGGCTGTCCACCCGCCCCGGAGGGTGTGGGCAATGGGCTCGGTCACCGGTACAGTGTGACACATGACGTCTAACCGTCACAGCTCACGCGTCGAGGACGACGTGCTGCTGGACGCCGCCCGGCACTGTGTGCTGTCCGTCGGTGTCCGGCGGACGACGTTGACCGATATCGCCAAACGCGCCGGGACCAGCCGGATGACGGTGTACCGGCGGTTTCCCGGTGTGACGAGCGTGGTCGCGGCCCTGATGACAAGGGAGTTCGGCGCGCTGCTCGGCGAGACCGTCGACATCGCGGGCACCGCGCGGGAACGGCTCGTCGGCGCGGCCGTGCGGGCGGCGACCCGGCTGGTCGGCGACCCGCTGCTGACGAGCGTGCTGGACCGGGACGCCGAACTGTTGTTGCCGTACCTGGTGGAGCGGATCGG
>DATBCR010000226.1:0-5214 GCA_036270375.1 Pseudonocardiaceae bacterium
ATATTCGCCGCCGTCACCCCGGTCCACCGCTCCCGCAACCCAACCCGCACATTCGCCCGAGCCGCACCGACAAGCTCAGCCGCCGACACCCCGGCCCGCAACAGCTCGTCGGCGTCCAGCGGCCGTGTCGGCACCCCCCGCCCCTCCAACGCGCTCCGCACCCTGGACAGCGCCCCGATCAGTGCCCGATGCGCGCCAACGACACCACCGCCACGCTCACCGATGGCCGCCGGACACCGCCGAGGATCCAGCCGAACCGCGATCCACGTCGTCCGCCGAGCCGCCGCCGGCAACGGACCGAGCACCTCCAGATACGAAGCAAGGGCGGGCGACGTGATTGGCAGGGCCGCGCTGCCCGGATAGCAGTGCCAGATCACCTGAATGGCGTCCAACACCACCCCCCGGTCCTCAAGACACGGCGCCAACGCCCCGAGCGGCAGATTCGGCGTCGCACCCACCTGAGTGATCAACGCGGGCGCCGGCTCGACCAGCAAGACCGCCGTCCAGGACCCGTCATGCCACGCCAGCCCGACCTCGCGGCGCTCGTGATCCGTGCCATGCGCGACCACCAGGTCCGGTACGACGAGCTGCAGCAGGTTGACGCGGGTGTCCTCCGGCCCGATCACCGCGTCAGCAGCCGGAGCAACAGCCTCGTCCTCCCCGGCCGCCACCGGGTCCACCACCCGATCGTGGGTACGGAAGGAGTACCGCAACGTGAGACCCACCCATTGGGTGAACCAGCGACCACTCCACCGGAGGAACGCGATCAGCAATGCGACCGCCAGCACCCCGGTGGCGACGTACACCAGTTTCGCCGTGTCAACGGCCAGCAGGATCAGCCCGACCGCCAGCCCGACCTCGATCACCACCACGTTCGCCACCGGCAGCGCGCCGAGGCTCGCGCCGATGGTGCGCCGTCGCGCGGTGATCGCCGCCCGCATCGCGGTGGCCGCCTGCGCCGCGGCCGCCTGCGCGGCCGAGGTGGTGGCCATCCCCGGATGGGGCGGTCCGGGCCGTGGACTGGTTACCGACATGTTCGCTCGGTCTTCCCCTCGTGCCAGCCATACTGGGTCTGCCGAACCCGTCACGCGTTACGCGTAGGCGGACTATTCTGCCGAACGGTACCGCGACCGGGAGAGCTACAGGACGAGAATGCCGTCAACACCGACTAGCAAGTCACAGGTTCAGGCCTATCGGTTCGTGCTGCGCCGGATGGAGTCCGCGCTGGTCCGCAAGGACCCGGTGATGCTGCACGACCCGATGCGGTCACACAAACGGTCGACCATCGTCGGGGTGATCCTTGGCGTGGTCGGCCTGGTGGTGTTCGTGTTGATCGGTGTGCTGAACCCGGCCCCGCCGGTCCCGGCGAGCGGCATCGTGATCGCCGAGCCGTCCAGCACGATCTACGTGGTCAGCCAGAACCCGCACGAGTTCATCCCGGTGTTCAACCTCGCGTCCGCCCGGCTGCTGCTCGCCGCGACAACGGCCAACCAGCAGTCCGGCGCCAGCACCCAGGGCCAGGGCCAGGCCCCCGCCGTCGTGCAGCCGACCATCGTGCAGGACAGCCAGCTCAAGTCGATGCCGATGGGCCGGATGACCGGTATCCCGCTCGGCCCGACCGTGCTGCCCAACCCGGGCGCCGCGCCAACCGACTGGGCGGTCTGCGACAAGATCCCGCGCGACGTCAACGCCAACGTCCAGACCGGCCACACCCCGCCACAGACGACCGCGATAGTCGGCGAGCCGAACATCGGCACCAACCTCCCGGCCGGCAAGGCCCTGCTGGTGTCCAACGACGGCGGCAAGACGCTGTTCTTGGTCTATGGTCTCGCGAGCACCGCGAACAACCGGGACGACAGCGCGGTGCGGGCACAGATCGACACCACGGACCCGGCGGTGCTCGGTGGCCTGTTGATCACCGGCGCCACGCCGTACCGCGTGGTCAGCACGGCGGTACTGAACGCCATCCCAACCGTCGGCGAGATCAGGAACCCGTCCTTCGGCCTCGACGGGAACCAGCCCGTCGCCGCTGCGCTGGCCCAGGCCGGTGTGAAGATGGGCCAGAGCTTCTCGGTGCAGGAGATCGGCAACGCCACGCTGAACTACTACATCGCGGTCCCCGGCGGCAAACAGGCGGTCAGCGCGACGGTGGCACAGATCGCCCGACATGAGAACTCCGGCACCCAGGCGGACATCACCCAGGTCGCACCACAAGCTGGCGACACCGTGCCGACCGTGATCGCGCCGTCCACGTCGGGCCTGAACGTGGACGTGAGCCAGTACCCGGACGCGGTACCCGCGGTGATCACGGCGGACACCGATCCCGTGATGTGCCTCGGCTGGCGTGCCGACTACACCGACAAGCAGAAACCACTGGTCAAGACCAGGGTCACGGTCGACTTCGACCTTCAGATGCCGGTCGACACGAACAGCCCGACCGGCCATATGACGCCGGTCCAGATCGGTCAGGGCACCAGCGCCGGCAAGATCGACTATTTCTTCATGAACCCGGCCATCGGCGGCGTGGCGATCCGGTCCGCGAACAGCGCCAAGCAGTTCGCCAACGGCCCGATCTATGTGATCGACCCGAGCGGGGTGGCGTTCAGCGTGCCGGACGTCCATACGGCGCAGGTGCTCGGCATCGCGGACGCCACGCCGAGCGGCAACGTGCCACCCGCGCCCGCGTCGATCGCCGGGTTGTTGCCGCTGGGCGGGGAGCCGCTGGACATCCAGTCGGTGCAGAAGACGTTCGACTCGATGCAGGTCCCCACCAACGTCGGCCAGTACATGGTGCCCACCACCCAGCCGGGCAGCTGAGACGACCCGAGCTTGACGGAACCGGTGCGGCCCGGCGATCGTCGGAGATGCGCCGGTCGGTTTCGGCTGGGCTCGGTCTGCGCTCGGCTGGCCTCGGTCGGGGTTCGGCACGGCTCGGTCGGTTCGGCTGGGTTCGGTCTGGGGCCGGCGGCTCGGTCGGTTCGGCTGGGCTCGGTCAGGCTCGGCGTGGCTCGGTTGGTTTCGGGAGGAGGGGTGGTGGCGGGAATCAGGGTCGACCAGGGGTGGATCGCGGACTACGCGCGGACCGCCGAGCAGGCAGGCGACGACCTGGCCACCGCACTGCGCGCCCTGCGGGGCACACCACTGACGTCGGCCGCCTTCGGTGAACTCGGCCGAACGGTCGGTTCGGCTGAGGCTTACAGCGGCGCGGCCGCGGTGTTGCAACAGCAGGTCGAGCGGGCAGCCGACGCACTGCGCGCCGCGGCTGTGAACCTGCGCACGGTAGCGGCCGAACATTCGTCGGCCGACGACGCGCAGGCACACGTCATCAGGTCAGTGCGCCAGCTCTGACCAGCCGTTCTGTTCGCCGGCTTTCGTCAAGGCAGTCCAATGACAGGAGATCAGGTGTATCCCAGCGGTGCTCAGGGCAACGGCACCGATCTCACCGCGCGCGTCAACGGACACCTCGACTACATTTCGCAACTCGCCAAACAGGTCGGCGTCCACGACCCGGTCGAGTCGTACCTGGTCCCGGTGCTGGGCAAGTGGAGCGACCTACACGACGAGGCAGCCCGGTGGCGAACCGCGGCCACGGCGGCCACCGACGTCACCCACCGCCTCACCGCACCACTCGGCGGCCTGGACGCGGCATGGCAGGGCGCCGACGCGAACTCCTTCCTGGACTACATGCGAACCATCGGCCTCGCCGGCCACGACCTGTCCGACGCCCTGACCGCCATGGCCGACGCCCTGGACAAGACGGCGAACGGCATCCGCCAGATCGTCCACGAGATGATCGACCTGCTCGCCGACACCGCCGAACAGTCCTCGGACGCAATGACCGTGCCCATGGCGGGCGAATCCCGTGCCCGCCAGTACCTCGACGAACTGGACCACCCGACCAGCCAGCTGTACGAGTCGGTCCAGGACGTGCTCAACGCGTTCCGCAAGCTGTGCACCAGTGTCCAAGGTGGACAGTTGTTCAGCCACATCACCATGTCCCACAAGATGCCCACACAGAACTGGTCACCACCGCCCGCGCCACCACACCCAACCCACTCGTCGACCCCGCCCGTGGCCACCACACCCTCCGCAAGCGCGCCGCCGCCCGGCACGCAAGCACCCACATCCACACCGGCCGCCGCACCCACCCCGGCAGCCGCCAGGCCAAGTGCGGCTACCCACCCGGCACCGATCCCGGCAGGCGCCACGCCAACTGCGGCTACCCACCCGGCACCGATCCTGGCAGCCGCCACGCCAACTGCGGCTACCCACCCGGCAGCCACTCCTGCCGCCGCGACGTCAGCCGCAGCTACCCCTGCTGCCGCGACGTCAGCCGCAGCTACCCCTGCTGCCGCCACGTCAGCTGCGGCCACTCCTGCCGCCGCGACGTCCGTAGCGGCTACTCCTGCTGCCGGGACGTCCGCGGCGGCCACTTCGATCGCCGCATCGCACGTCCCCGCCACGCCGGCTGCCGCGCACATCCCGGCTGTTGCGCACATCCCGGCCGCCACACATGCCGCTGCGGCGCACGTGGGTGGAGGCATGGCGCATGCCGGCTGTGGTGGCATGGCGGCGAGCATGCCGGCCACCGGTCAGCCGGCTGCTACGCAGACCGGGCAGCCGGCCGAGTCCGGCGCCGTTGCCGGTCTGTCCGACAGCCCGCCCACTCAGGTTCCCGGCACCGCATCACCCGCCCCCGGCCAGGCCGCGCCCGGGAGCGGAGGCAGCAGCGGCGGCGGCATGCCGATGGGTGGCATGGGTGGTGCGCGCGGCGGCCAGGGCGGCGGCGACCAGGAACACAAATCCAAGATCCGCGTCACCGGCGACCCGCACGAGATCTTCGGTAAACCGGACCGAACCGCGCCCTCAACCATCGGCGAGGACTGACTCCTGGCTGCCCTCGGCGAGCCCGCGCTAAGGAGTATGTGGCCATAGACCCTCGGTAACCGCACCTCCACCGTCGGCGAGGACTGACTACTTGGCTGGCGTCGGCACGCCAGCGCGAAGGAACCTGTCGGCGTGTCGCGATGCCGGGACGACGCCATCTGTTTGATCACCATGCGACCATTGTCGAACATCAGTTCGAATCGGCGCAAGATCACGATCGGGTGATCGTCATCCTCAGCTCGACGGCGGGTTGCGCCTGCGCACGGTCCGCACCACGAACAATGTGCCCAGCAGCAACACAATCCCGCCGACCGTACCGATCAGCGC
>DATBCR010000227.1:0-1643 GCA_036270375.1 Pseudonocardiaceae bacterium
TCGGGTCGCCGGCGATGCCGCCGCCGCTGCCGGTCCAGATGCCGCCATCGTTACCGTTGGGGGTGTCGACGAGGGTGCTTGCGTGCGTGAACGCGGTGGTGCTGTAGCTGTAGCCGAGGATCCAGCCGTGGTAAGCGCCGATGTCGCAGAAGGACGAGAAGGCGACGTAGACCTGCCCGTTCTCCAGCAGCAGCGCGACCCGCTGGCGGTTCGTCACGGGGTTGAAGCTGACGGTGCCGCCGGAACTGCCCACGCCGGTCCCTGGTGCCGATCCGCTGATCACGATGGCGGGCCACTTGTCCGCCCCGGTCAGCACGTTGAGTGCGTGCAGGCGGTAGACCTCGTTCCCGCCCTCGGTGTCGTAGGAGACGACGAACAGCGTGCCCGTGCTGTTGTCGATGACCGGCGTGCCGGTGATTCCAATTTGCGGCGTCAGGTCCCCGCAGCCGCTCACGTTGTTGGACACCGCCGTGGCACCGCCTGGCAGCAGGCTGGCCTTCCACAGCGGCGCGATGGCGCTTGTCGCGTCCGCGTCGAACGCGTACACGCTGTCATTCTCGGTGGCGACGAACGCGACGTTGTGCGCGGCGCCGTTGATCGTCAGGTTCGGCAGGAAGAGCGGCTCCGCGTAGACCTGCCCGTCGACCGGGTACTGAACCCGCTTGCCGAACTGGTTCACGTTGACGTTCGACTCGTTCAGTGTGGTCTCGTTGGGAAAATCGCCGTCGCGTTCGACGTCGTTCTTGAACGTGGTGACCGCCGTGTTGGCTGCCGCCGCCGCGGCGGGCCGGCCGGCGGCGGCTGGCGCGGCAACGGCCAGGGCCGACGTCACGGTGAGTGCGAACAGCGTTCCCGCTGCGAGGAGAACCGCTGTCGACAGGACCCGCAGCACGGATCCGAGTGCGTGCCGCGACTTGCCATGGGGGGATGGCTCAAGCATTTCGTGTCCTTTGGCGCGCTGCAACCAGGCCGGCGGTACCGCGGTACCGCCGGCGAGGTGGCGAAGCCTGCTGTTACCAGCCGATGGCGACGACCATGTACTGCGGGTTGGTCACCGAGATGTCCGAGGACTGCCCGTTGTCGTCGTCGTAGGGGAAGCCGTACTGCTTGCCGTTGATGGCGCTGGCGTGCCAGAACTGCGCGTAGTAGTTCGCTGGTGCGGCCTGGTAGAAGTTCGCCGGGTTGGTCTGCTGGGCCGCCGGCAGCTGCGCTACGTGCCGGTTGAGGCCTGCGCACAGCGTTGGATTGGCGGCAAGCGTGCCGCCGCAGCCGAAGATCTGCGCGGTGCTGTCGGAGGTGTCACCGACTGAGGCCGCGTAGCTCTTGAAGTAGCTCGCGTAGGCGCCGCCCGTCTGGAACGCGGGGTCGTTGCCCGGTGACGGGATGCCGTACGGCGCCTGGTCGGTGGCCAGTTCCTTGAACTCGGTCGGCACGGAGTTCTCGAAGCGGGTGAACGTCGCCGGGCGGCTCTCCTGGAAGGTGGCGTAGTTCTCGCCGACTTCCTGGTTGGAGCCGTCGTGGCCGTGCAGCAGCATGGCGAGCTTGAGCCCGAACCGGTCAACGCGGGTGGTGTCCACGTTGATCGACGACGCGCCGACGGTGAACTCGATGAAGTCGTAGTACTTGCTGTTGGGTGAGCCGAG
>DATBCR010000228.1:0-16625 GCA_036270375.1 Pseudonocardiaceae bacterium
AGGTCAACGTCAACGGTGGCGCGATCGCCATGGGTCACCCGCTCGGCGCGACCGGCGCGATGCTGGTCGGCACCGTCGTGGACGAACTGGAGCGCCGCGACGCGCGCAGGGCGCTTGTCACCCTGTGCATCGGCGGCGGCATGGGCGTTGCCACCATCATCGAGCGGGTCTGAGGAGACACAGAGCATGACCGAGCAGAACATGTTCCGCTGGGACGCCGACGACGCCGGCATCGTGGTGCTGACCATGGACGACCCGGCCCAGTCCGCCAACACGATGAACGAGACGTTCCGGGCCTCGCTGGCGGCGACGGTGGACCGGCTCGTGGCGGAGAAGGACTCCATCACCGGCGTGGTGATCACGTCGGCCAAGAAGACGTTCTTCGCCGGTGGTGACCTGAACCTGTTGCTGGCGGCCAAACCCGAGGACGCGGCGCTGGTGATGCGGAACGTCAGCGCCGTCAAGGCCCGGCTGCGCGAGCTGGAAACCCTTGGCCGGCCGGTGGTCGCGGCGATCAACGGTGCCGCGCTCGGTGGCGGCTACGAGATCGCGCTCGCATGTCATCACCGGATCGCCCTGGACGCCAAGGGAAGCCAGATCGGCCTGCCCGAGGTGACGCTCGGCCTGCTGCCCGGTGGTGGTGGCGTCGTGCGCACGGTCCGCCTGCTCGGCATCCAGAACGCGCTGCTGAACGTGCTGTTGCAGGGCCAACGCCACAAGCCGCGCGAAGCACTCGGGCTCGGCATGATCGACGAAGTCGTTGACACGTCGGAGGAAATGCTTGCGAAGGCGAAGGAGTGGATCAGGGCCAACCCGGACGCGATCCAGCCGTGGGACGCCAAGGGCTACAAGATTCCCGGTGGCACGCCAACGAATCCGTCGTTCGCGGCGAACCTGCCCGCGTTCCCGGCCAACCTGCGCAAGCAGCTCAAGGGCGCGCCGATGCCGGCGCCGCGCAACATCCTGTCCGCCGCGATCGAGGGCGCGGTGGTGGACATCGACACCGCGACCAAGGTGGAGAGCCAGTACTTCGTCGAACTGGTCACCGGCCAGACGTCGAAGAACATGATCAAGGCATTCTTCTTCGACCTGCAGCACATCAATTCCGGCGGCTCCCGTCCCGAGGGCTACCCGAAGCACGAGGCCCACCGGGTCGCGGTGCTCGGGGCCGGCATGATGGGCGCGGCGATCGCGTACGTCTGCGCCCGTGCCGGCCTTGACGTCGTGCTCAAGGACGTGTCGGCGGCAGCGGCCGCGAAGGGCAAGGGCTACTCGGAGAAGCTGGTCGCCAAGGCAGTGTCAAGGGGCAAACTGACCCAGGACAAGGGTGACGCCCTGCTCGCCAGGATCACGCCGACCGAGGTGGCCGCCGACGTGGCAGGCGTCGACCTGGTGATCGAGGCCGTTTTCGAGAGCCCGGAACTGAAGAAGAAGGTCTTCGCCGAGATCGAGCCGTTCGTCGCGCCGGACGCCGTGCTCGCCTCGAACACGTCGACGCTGCCGATCACCGGGCTCGCGGAAGGAGTGAGCCGGCCGGCCGATTTCATCGGTCTGCACTTCTTCTCGCCGGTGGACAAGATGCCGCTGCTGGAGATCGTGGTGGGGGCCGGGACCAGCGACGCGACGGTCGCGAAGGCGCTGGACATCGCGCAGCGGATCAAGAAGACCCCGATCGTCGTCAACGACAGCAGGGGCTTCTTCACCAGCCGCGTCATCGGCACGTTCCTCAACGAGGCCATCTCGATGGTCGGCGAGGGCGTGCCGCCGGCGTCCATCGAACAGGCCGGCAGCCAGGCCGGCTACCCCGCGCCGCCGCTGCAGTTGATGGACGAGTTGACGCTGACGCTCCCACGCAGGATCCGCGAGGAGACCAAGGCCGGCGTCGAGGCGGCCGGCGGCACGTGGGTCGCGCACCCGTCCGAGGACGTGGTGGACCGGATGGTGCTGGACTTCGACCGCAAGGGCCGGTCCACGGGTTCGGGTTTCTACGAGTACGACGGGGACGGCAAGCGGATCGGGCTGTGGCCGGGTCTGGCCGAGCACTTCGGCAAGGCGCCCGCCAACGTGCCGTTCGCGGACCTGAAGGAGCGGATGCTGTTCGCCGAGGCACTGGAAACGGTGAAGTGCTTCGACGAGGGCGTGCTGCGTTCGATCCCGGACGCCAACATCGGGTCGATCTTCGGTATCGGCTTCCCGGCATGGACCGGCGGTGTCGTCCAGTACATGAACCAGTACGAGGGCGGGCTGGCCGGTTTCGTGGCCCGCGCCAACGAGCTGGCCGCACGATACGGCGACCGGTTCACGCCGCCACAGTCCCTTGTGGACAAAGCGGCGGACGGCACCCTGTACTGATCAACCCGTGCGGGTGCGGCAGGGTGCATGCCCGCCGCACCCGCACGGCTTTTGGCAAGGAGACACCATGGGATCACTGGCCGGCAAGACGATCGTGATGTCCGGCGGCAGCAGGGGAATCGGGCTCGCCATCGCGGTACGCGCCGCCGCCGACGGCGCGAACGTGACGCTGATCGCCAAGACCGACCGGCCGGATCCCCGCCTGCCCGGCACGATCCACACCGCGGCCGCCGACATCAAGGCAGCGGGTGGCCAGGTTCTCCCGTTCGTCGGCGACATCCGCGACGACGAGCAGGTCGGTGCGGCCGTCGCGGCCACCGTCGAACGCTTCGGCGCCATCGACATCGTGGTGAACAACGCGTCCGCGATCAACCTGAGCAGCATCGGCGACCTACCGGCCAAGCGCTACGACCTGATGCTGGACATCAACGCGCGCGGCACGTTCCTGCTCACGTCGCTCGCACTCCCGCACCTGCTCGGCGCCGCCAACCCGCACGTGCTCACGCTGTCACCGCCACTGAACCCGGACCGCCGCTGGCTGCGCGACCACGCCCCCTACACGGTCAGCAAGTACGCGATGACGATGCTGACCATCGGCGTCGCGGAACACAACCGCGACCGGGGTGTCGCCGCGAACTGCCTGTGGCCGCGCACCACGATCGCCACCGCCGCCGTACAGAACATCGTGGGCGGCGAGGCGGCCATGGCGGTGTCCCGCCGCCCCGAGATCATGGCCGACGCCGCCCACTACATCCTGACCCAGCCCGCCACCGAGTACACCGGCCAGACCATGATCGACGAGGACGTACTGCGAACGGCCGGTATGTCCGATTTTGCCGGCTATCGGTATGAGGGTGCGACCGAGGAACAGCTCCAAACGGACATATTTCTGGCCTGACGGGAATTCGAAGCGGTTCCTCAGCACCTCCACGGTGCCAGTCAAGGAAACTCTCAGGTAGTAGGAGTGTTCTAGAGAGGCAACAACCTCTACTCACACGCCGCACTCTGGGAGCAAGGCATGAGCGAGTTCGATCCTCGATGGTCAGGTCGGCAGGACAGCCCTGGCCAGCCCGGCCAGCCGGGCGAACCGAGCCACCAGGGCCAGCCAGGTGCGACCCCGGCTGACCCGAACCAGCCCGACTACACCGGGTACTACGGCCGCGCGGGCACGTTCCACCCGCCGGGCACCCCACAGGCCGGCATCGGCCAGCCGGGTGTCGGCCAGTCCGGCTCCCCGCAGCCAGGCGAGCCGAGCTTCCAGGGCGGTCCTGGTCTCGGTGGCCCGACTGCCGGCGGTTGGGCCGGCTACCCCTACGCCACCCCACCCGGCGGTGCGGGTCGGCCGGGGGAGTTCGGCCATACGGCCCAGTTCGGTCAGCCAGGGTGGCAGCAGCAGTGGGCACAGCCTCACTACGCCACCACCTACCAGCCGCAGCGCCGGAGCCGGCCGTTGCGGACGGTGGGCCTGGCGCTGGGCGCGGTCGGCCTGTCCGTGCTGGTCGGCCTCGGCATCGGGCGGATCGCCTGGTCCAACAACAACTCGTCGGACAACACGGCCGCATCGGGCGGTAACCAGAACTTCGGTTCCGTCCCCGGTTCGACCACCGGCCCGTCCAACTCGTCGATCAACCCGTCCGCGATCGCCGCGAAGGTCAACCCGGGTCTCGTGGACATCAACACGGTGCTCGGCTACCAGAGCGCGGAAGCGGCCGGCACCGGCATCGTCCTGACGTCGAACGGCGAGATCCTGACCAACAACCACGTGGTCGAAGGCGCCACCAGTATCAGGGTGACCGACATCGGCAACGGAAAGACTTACAACGCAACGGTTGTCGGCTTCAGCCGGACGCAGGACATCGCCGTACTGCAGCTACAGGGAGCATCCGGCCTGACCACGGAGACACTCGCCGACTCAACGAAGGTGTCGGTCGGCGACGCGGTGATCGGCATCGGCAACGCGGGCGGCGCGGGCGGTACGCCGAGCGCGGCGGCCGGCCGGGTAACCGCGCTGAACCAGTCCATCACCGCGAGCGACGACTCCAGCGGCGCATCCGAGAAGCTCACCGGCCTGATCCAGGTCGACGCGAACATCCAGTCCGGCGACTCCGGCGGCGCGCTGGTGAACAGTGCGGGCCAGGTCATCGGCGTGGACACGGCGGCTTCCGCCGGCTACCAGTTCAACGGCGGCCTCGGCCAGAACGGTGACGCGACCGGCGGGCACCAGGGCTACGCCATCCCCATCAACCAGGCGATCAGCATCGCCCACCAGATGATCGCGGGCACCGCGTCGTCGACCGTACACATCGGCAAGTCCGCATTCCTCGGTGTCACGGTCAGCGACGCCAACGCCGCCCAGCAGGGCCAGAGCGGCGCGGGTCAGAGCGGCACAGCGTCCGGCGCGACGATCGTCCGCGTACTGCCCAACGGCCCGGCCGAATCAGCCGGTCTGCAACAGGGCGACGTGGTGACGGCACTGAACGGCCAGACCGTCGACTCGGCAACCGCACTGACCAACCTGATGGACACCCACCACCCGGGCGACCACTTGACGGTCACCTACACCGACACGTCAGGCCAGTCCCACACCGCAACCGTGACCCCGGCCGAAGGCCCGGTCGGCTGACCCCAGACCCAAACCCAAGAGGGCTGGCCCTTCCCATCACGGGAGGGGCCAGTTCGCATATTCCGCCCAGGGTGGTCCGGACCCCGCTATTCGCGATGTGACTTGGGTCGCGGTAGGTCCAGTGCCGGGTTGCCGTCGAAGAAACCGACCGGCTTGAGATGGAAACCGATGCAGGACACCGGCATCACGGGCCAGTCCTCCAGTCGCGGGACGTGGTGGGCGCCGAACGTGTACCACAACACAATGTCCGTATCGTCCAACGGTCGATCGGCCCGCACATACTTCGGCAATCCGTCATCGTCCGGGCGCTGGTTCGGGTAGTCGCCGGCCGCGTACCGCTCCGCCCGGTCATACGCCGTGACCCACAAGTGCTTGTACGCGAACCCCGCCCGCCGGCTCGACTGCGAATCGTCACCCGCCAGTGGCAGCACATTCCCGCCCGGCATCAGCTGATACCCAACGGGCTGGCCTATCCGGTTGCGCACGGACGGATTCACCACGGTCCACGATCGACCGGCCAACGGGTCGACCGTCCGCTGCGCCGCACCCTCACTCGCCAGCAACGTCCGTCGCGCCGCCCACGCATTCGCGTCCGGATTGGCCGGGCCACTGGGTAGCGCGACCGAGTTCACCTCGTAGACGCTGTTGTGATCGCCGTCCACACACATATCCAACCGCATGTTGAAGAAATGCTGATGGTTCGGCGCATAGAGCCCCGGTGCCAAGGGCGTACCGAACTCAGGGGTGGTCCCCTCCGCATACGCACCCGTGGAGACGATGCCGGTCAGCTTGACCTCGAACTCGATCGTCCCGTCCACATAAAAGTACCAGAAGAACCCATATTCATAATTGTTCGCGGTGGCCCAACACGACACCACCAACCGACGCTGCCGCCGCGTCTCCACGTGCCCCAGAGTACCGTCGGTGTGTTTCCACACCACGTTGTAGTCCTCCTCATGCATACAGATCGCATTCTGCAGCGTCATCGGATCGCCGTCGTCATCACTCAGCACCACGTCGAAGTAGTGGATGTGACCGAGACAGTCACAGCTCAACGCCAGCTTGTTCAAATACAGCCCAATCCCGCCCTCGCCGATATCAAAGGCATTCTTGACCCGCTGCGAAGGATTGGGATCGCCATACGGCACATACAGTTCCGACATCGACGCCCGATGCAGGATCGGCCGTAACCGCCCCTGATCCTCATACCCGACCTGATGCAGCACAAGGCCTTCCCGAGGCGAGTAACCAACCCGCAGCCGCCACTTCTGCCACGCCACCGCATACCCGTCCACCGTAAAACTGGGCCCGTCCGGCTGAGTGATCTCGATCGGCCGCAAATCCGTCCGCACACCCTCGAACGACGGCACATTGCCGGGATAGCCCTCGATCGTCCCCGTGATGAGTTCCGGAATGTAGTTGCCGATCCCGGTCGGAATCGGCACCACCCCATGGTCGACGACCTCCACGACCGCCATCAGATCCAGGTCGACGAGCACCATCAACCCCTCGACCGGATGCGCGTAACGGTTGTCGAACTGTCCGGACCGCACGTACACCTGTGTCCGCATCAGCCGCCGCCCCGGATCCTCGGCCGGCCCCGTGTTACCGGGTGCCCACATGTCGATGGACACCAGCGAAAGGTCCGTCACCCCACGTCGTTCCAGCGCCGCAAGGAAAGCCGGGTCGGCCAGGACGACCGCTTCCGCGTCCAGGTACTCGTCCCTCGCGTAACCCGGCTGGGCGCCCGGGATCTCCCGCCACGACACCACCTCGTCCCACGTGAGCGACACGACCGCCTCGATCGTCGTGCGCGTTGAACGGTCGCGTAGCACCACGAACGTCTCACGGTCCAGGCTCTCGCCGGCCGCGTACCGCGACAGCGCGGGTTTGGACGGCTCGTGCGGTTCAACGCTCAAGAACCGCACGGACTTGGTCAAACCCTTGTCGCGGAACAGGATCGCCGATGTCCTTGCGACCTCCTCCGCGGTCAGCGGGTCGAGCGGGTGGCGGGTGGTGACCTCTGGTGCCGTGGTGTCGCTGGACATCTGATCCTCTCAATCGGTCATCTGGCCGACGATGCCTGTGTCGTCGTCAGCCCGTTACTGCCCGCTTCCCAGTGCCCAAGCAGCTCTCGGTACAGCGCGGACGTGGACAACAGCGTCCGGTGGTCGCCCTCTGTTGCGGTGACGCCGTCCAGCACCAGCACCCGTCGCGCCCGCAGTGCCGAACTGACCCGGTGCGCGATCACGATCAGCGTGCCGCCGCGCTCCGCGAACGCCTCCTCGGCGCGGGCCTCCGCGACCGGATCGAGATGACACGTCGCCTCGTCGAGCACCACGACCGGCGCGGGGGACAGGTACGCCCGCACCAGCGCCAGGAGCTGCCGCTCGCCCGCGGACAGGTCGGCCGTGACGAGTTCGGCGTCCAGTCCACCGAGCCGGGTCACCAACGCCTCCGCGCCGACGGCCGCGACCGCTCGGTCCATCCGTGCCTGGTCCACGGTCGGGTCGAGGTAGCTCAGGTTGTCCCGCACGGACGCCGTGAAAACGTAGGCCTCCTGCGGAATCAGGGTCCGGGCCTCGGCGAGTCGGGCCGAGGACAGATCGGCGGTCGGCACGCCGCCGATGTCCACCGTGCCCGCGTCCGGTTGCAGCAGCCCGCACAGCAGGCCGGCCAGCGTCGACTTGCCGATCCCGCTCGGCCCCACGATGGCGAGGTGTTCTCCTTGCGGCACCGAGAGATCCAGGTTCTCGAGCACCGGCTCGGCGTGCGGTCCGTATGCGAATGTCACGCCGCGCACGGTCAGTTCGTAGCCGGGCACGGCACCCCGGGCGCGCGGCGCGGGCACGGCGGGCAGTTCGCTCGCCTCCAGAATGCGGCCGAGCGTCACCAGGAATCGCAACCCGCTGCCACCGACGGCGGCGATGAGGTTGCGCAGCATCGGCTGGAGTCCAATGAGGACATACGTGAGCCCGCCCATGATCGCGCCGGCCGTGAGGCCGCGGTGGACCAGCCACGGCCCGGCGATCAGCAACACGACCAGCGGCAGCCATCCACCGATCGCGAAGCAGACGCTCCTGGCCACGGCCACCTTGGCGATCGCCCGCTCGGCCGCGGCCTGCGCCGCCACCGGCCCGGCCACGATCCGCTCCGCGTGCTCCTCCGCGCCACTGGCCACGATGTCCCGGATACCGCCGAGCACGGCACCGGCGGCCACCGCCAGCTGCTCGTCCGCCCGCACCGACGCACGGTAGCGTGCCGACGCCATCCCCAGCGTGACAAGGAAAGCCCCGAAGCCGAGCAGGAACGGCGGCAGCATCAGCAGCGCCACGACCGGCGCGATCGACAGCAGCCCGATCACGACGCCGATGACCGTGACGATGAACCCGCGCAGCACCACGATCAGCCCGGCATAGGTGTCCCGGACGATCTCCACCTGGTGCGTGAGCCGCGCGAGCGCCCCGTCGTCCGGCCGGCCACGCAGACTGTGCCGCAGCGCGCCGCCGACGACCCGTCGCACCAACTCGTCCCGGAACGGTTCCACCAGCCGGCCCAACAACCGGTACACCTGACGGGACCCGATCGCGCCGAATGCCGCCGCACCAAGCAGAGCGCCCAGCCAGGCCAGCCCGACCACCGGCCGCCCGACCAGGAACCCGGTGTCAACGGCCCGAGCCACCGCAAGCCCAGACAGCGACGCAGGCAGCGCTTCCGGCACCGACCACGCGACCAGCGCGGCGAGCGGCCGGCGGGGGAGGTTGGCGGTGGCGAAGGCGATTTCGCGGTTCATCCGAACACCTTCCGAAGGGGTCCGGTGCCTGCGGTGGCGGCCATTGCGACAGGTGACGGTGTTTCGGGGACCGACCATGCAGCCGGCGCGGGCCGTGGCCTGCGGGGGAGGGTGGCGACGGTGAGTTCGCGGTTCATCCGAACACCTTCCGAAGGAGTCCGGTGCCTGCGGTGCGGGCCACTGCGGCAGGTGACGGTGTTTCGGGGATCGACCATGCGGGCGGCGCGGGCCGTGGCCCGAGGGGGAGGGTGGCGAAGGTGAGTTCGCGGGTCATCCGAACACCGCCCGGTAGTCCGGCCGGTCCCACAGTTCCTCGTGTGTGCCGACCGCGCGCACCCGGCCGTTGTCCAGCCAGACAACGAGATCCGCGCGGGCGGCGGTGGCGGCCCTGTGCGTGACGATCAGGCGGGTGCGGTGGCCGTGGTCGCTGGTAAGGGTTCGGCTGATCTGCATCTCGGTGACCATGTCCAGGCTGGACATCGCGTCGTCGAGCACGAGCAGCCGACCCGCGTGCCACGCCCGCGCCAGGCCGAGCCGCTGGAATTCGCCGCCGGACATCGGCGCCTCGGTCAGCGGGGTGTCGTAGCCCTTCGGCAGTCGGCTGACGAACTCGTGGGCGTGGGTGGCCCGTGCGGCGGCCCGGATCTGTTGGGTGCCAAGGCCGAGGCCGATCGCGTCGCCGACGGTCGCGCCGACGAGGACCGGGCGTTCGAACGCGCAGCCGATCGCGGCGCGCAGGGTGTCGTGGTCCAGTTCGGTCAGTGGCACGCCGTCCAACAGCACCTGGCCGTCGTCCGGTTCGCGTAGCCGGGCGGCCAGCCCGACGAGCACCGACTTGCCGCCACCGGACTCGCCGACCACCGCGACCGCCGCGCCGCCGGGCACGACGAGATCGATGTCCCCCAACAGAACGCTGTCCTCGGCGCGCACGGTGACACCGCGGAACTCCAGCCGCCCGGGCCCGTCCGGCAGCGTCCGCCCACCGTAGCGAACCTCTGGCACGGCAAGCACTTCGGCCGCGCGCGCGATCCCGGCGCGGGCACGGGCGATCTTGCCGAACATCATGGTCAGCGTGCCGAGCCCACCGCCGATCACGGCGTACTGGCCGGCCGCGAACAGGTCGCCGGGCGTGATCCGGCCGTGCACCAACTCGAGGCCGCCGGCCACCAACACCGCGACCAGCACCAGCGGCCCGACGAACGTGCCCTGCGCGATCGACCGGGACAACACCTGCCACGTGCGCGTGCCCTGCTCATGCAGTTCCGGCAGCGCTTCGAGCACCCGCTTTTCTTCCAGCTCAACGGTGCCGGCGGACGCGATCGTGCGCGCGCCGGCGATCGACTCCACGAACCGCCCGGCGATCCGGCCCTGTGTCCGCTGGTACGCGCGGATCACCTCGGCGGTACGCATCGCGAACGTCCGCAGGACCAGCGACACCAGCGCCAGCCCGACGAGCAGCGCGACCGCGAGCCAGATGTCGATGTACGCCAACAACAACAGGCTACCGATCGGTGGCAGCACGGCGGTGGCCGCCATCACGATGCTCGGCCCGGCCTGCGCGGCGTCCACCGCGTTCCCGGACACCCGGCTGACCAGGTCACCGGTCGCGAACCGCCGCGTGCCTTCCGGTCCGACCGCGAGCAGGTGCCGCACGATGCGATTCCGCAGCCAGGCCGACGTATTCGCGATACAGGCCGCCCCGGCGTACGCGTTCACCAGCTCGAACACGACCCCGAGCGCGATCAGCACAGCCGCGAACGCCAGCCAGCGCGCACTGTCCCGACCGGTCACGAGCGCGTCGACGGTGTGCCCCAACACCAACGGCAGCGCGAGCCCACCGAAGCTGCCAACCAGTCCGGCCAGCCCGATCAACGGCAGCCAGCCCCCACCGCGCCGGGCGACCGCACCGAACGTGATCATGACGGCGCCCCATCACGTGACGCATGTACCAGTTGTCGTGACTCGAAGTCCAGTCCCGTATGCGCGCCAAGGAAAGCGAGCATGTCCGCGGCCAGCGCCACGCCCCGGCTGGTAGCGCTTTTGCCGTGGCCGACGCCGTCCTCGTGGCGCAACAGGACGGGCCGGTCGCCGCCGGTGGCCCACTGCAGTGCCGCGCACATCTTCCTGGCGTGCAACGGATCGACCCGCGAATCACCGCCGAACGACGTCAGCAGCACCGCGGGGTAATCCACCCGCAGCCGCACCCGGTGATACGGCGAATAGCCGAGCAGCCACCGCAACTGCTTCGGATCCGCGGCCGACCCGTACTCGCCGCGCCAGTTCGCACCGAGCCCGGACAGCTCGTACCGCGCCATGTCCAGCACCGGCGCCGAGCACACGGCCGCCGCGAACAGGTCCGGCCGCTGCGTGATGGCCGCACCGACCAACAGCCCACCGTTGGACTCGCCGCAGATGCCGAGTTGGGTAGGCGTTGTCCAGCCGTCCGTGATCAACCGCTCGGCGACGGCGACGAAATCGTCGAACACGTTCTGCTTGCGGTCCAGCATCCCGTCCCGGTGCCACCGCTCGCCCTCCTCGCCGCCACCCCGCAGCTGGGCCGTCGCGAACACCCCACCGGCCTCGACCCACGCCAGCAGATAGCTGGAATACGCTGGCGTGAGGGAAAAGCCGAACCCGCCATAGCCGTACAGAATGGTCGGCCGAGGACCCGCACCACCGCCCGGCCGCGCGAACACGATCACCCGCACCGGGGTCCCATCGGCCGACGTGCACACGATCTGTCGGCTTTCCACCACCGGCACCTGCGCCGCACCGGGCGCCGCCGCCCACAACGTCGTCTCACCGGTCAGCGCGTCAAACCTGTACACCGCACCAGGAGTAACACTGTCCATGTAACTGAACCAGACCTCGTGCCCACCGGACGGCCGCACCGACAGCGATCCCACCGACCCGAGCCCCGGCAACGGCACTTCCCCGATTGGCGCACCGCTGACCAGGTCGTAGATTCCGATCTCACTCAAGGCATGCCGAGTCCGCCCCACCAACAACAAGGGCCGCGCAAGGTCAGGCCCGTCCAGCACGACGACGTCCTTGAGCACCGCCGTCGCATCCTCCGGCACCAGGTCGACCCACTCACCACCACCCGGATCCCCGACACACAGCCGTTTTCGCGGCGCCCCGAGATCCGTCAGCACGTACATCCGCCCGTCCCGCCCGACGGTCGCCGCGGTCCGCGCGTCCACGCCCTCCTGCACCACCCGCAAAGCGGGACTGCCCGGCGGCGACGCGGCCAGATCGGCAAGCCAGAGATCGTTGCCCGGCGCGGCACCCCTGGTCGCGGCCACCGTCAACCAACGCCCGTCCTGACTGATGTCCAGACCAAATGCCGTAGTGGCATCGCGTCCCGCGCCGAAGACCAGCACATCCGAGGCGACTCCCACGGTGTGCAGAAAAACCCGCCGCCCGCCATCCGTCGTACGGACGTAGTAGAACGCCGAACCACCCGGCAGCCACGCCACCGGCGAGTACCGGCACCGGTCCAGCGGCCCGTCCACCACCCGCCCGGTCTCGACATCGAGGACGTACAACTCCGACCGCTCGTCCCCGTGCCGGGAAATCTGGTACGCCAGCAGCCGCCCGTCCGGATCCGGCTGCCAGGCGTCCAACGTGGTCGACCCGGTGGCGTCCAGGGCCATCGGGTCGACGAGCACATCCTCCGCACCGTCCGCTCCGACGGTGTACAGCACCGCGTGTTCCTGTCCAGGGCCTTGCCGCAGGTGAAACCGCCGCCCGCCGCGCCACTTCGGCGCCATGACCTCGCCCGCGTCGCTCAGTTCGGCCACCCGCATGTGCAACAGGTGCCGGCCTGGCAGACCCGTCGCGTGGTCGCGCCACAGGTCGTCCTGCGCGGCCAGCCACGCCGTCGTGTCCGCACCCGAAGGATTCTCCAGCCACCGGTACGGATCCGGGACGAGATTTCCGTGCAGGTCGTCGACGATCGGCTGGCGCCACGCAGGCGGATATATCATGGGGTAGTCCGATCTGTCGGGCATTCGGCTCCCGTGTCAGCGAGAGCCCGGCTGTGGGCGGCCGCGCTCGCGGCGGCCGCCCACAGCCCGTGAACCGGTTACTTCATCAGTCGCCGCAAAGCAGCAGGCTCAGGTTGCTGCCGTCACCGCCGCCGCACGCGACGGACAGGTTGCTGCCGTGCCCGTGGCCCTTGCCGCCGGGGGTCTCCATACCCTGCAGGTCGAGGAGTGCCATGGTTTGTTCACCTCCGTCCACCGGTAGTCACGTCGGATGGATGCCGGACGGCATCCACGTTCATGGGGGACGCGGGTCCCAGGAACGGCAGGAACACCGCGTTGTCGTGCAGCGCCGTGCCGAGGGCCAGTAGCACCCCGGCCGTGCCCGTCGCCAGGTCCATCGACAGCCGCAGCAGCTGGTCGCCGGGGAACGCGAGGCCGTCGCCGTACGGCAGCGCGTGCCACCGCAGGCCCCGGATCAGTTCGGTCGTGTCGTCCGGGTCGGCGTCCGCCATGCCAGCGCAGGCGATCATGCCGGCGCGGCCGGCGAACAGTCCTGATTGGACGAAGTAGCCGCTCCTGGTGACCGCCCGCAGTTGCCGCAGCGCGGCCGCGAAGTCGCCGTCCTCGTCGTGCGCGAGGTAGCCGGCCAGCACCATCGCGATGCCGACCGAGCCCTCGTCAAGGTATGGCAGGATCCGCCAGTCCTGGTTGACCTGCCGCGTGCCGTCCTCGGCGACGATGCACCGCCGCAGGTCCTGGCGCAGCGCGGTGGCCGCCTTGTCCAGCAAACCCTTGTCGCCGGTCTGCTCGAACGCCCGCAGGAACAGCAGTGCAGGCCCGGACGATCCGAACATCAGGCCGGCGCGCGGGTTATCGCCGCCGCTGATCTCCGGTACGTCATCGGGGCCGCCGAGCCGCTCGGCCACCATGTCGACGACCTTGGCGGCCGCGTCGGTGAACGTCGAGTCGCCGGTGCGCGCGCCGAAGTGCAGCAGGTTCAACCCGATGCCGGCGAGCCCTGAGTAGAGGCCGAGTTCCGTCGAGTCCAACCGCGCCCGCAGGCAGATGTCCAGAATCTCCAGTGCGTCCTGGCGGTGGCCGAGTTCGTCCAGCACGTACGCGACGCCGTGCAGGCCGTCGTAGAACCCTGGCCCGATCCCGTCTTGGTGGTTCAGCGCGTGCTTGCGCAGCCAGTCCTCGTGTTCCGGGAACCGTCCGGCACCGGTGGCGGCCAGCGCGTACAGCACCCCCGAGGTGCCGTGCGCGACGTTGATGCCGCCACCGGGCCGGAACTGCGCGACGTCGCCGGGGAACAGCCGGTCGTCGCGCTCCGGTGTGGCGCTGGCGAGAATGGCCCGGCTCATGGCCGTCCGCACGCTCTCCCACGTCCCGACGCCCGGCATCGGGAGCGAGCGCATCGGATCGACGTCGTCGCCGCCGTCGGTGCCCATGATTGTCCGGACGGCCGCCTCGATCCGGGCCGGCGGCACGGGGAACGTCTCGGTGATCAACTCGGCGAGGTGGCCGACCTTGGCCCGGTTCATCGCGACCATGGTCGTCAGTTGCGGCGAGAACAGGCCAAGGTGCAGGCAGGCCAACGCATACTTGTCGACGTCGACACCGCGCCGGTCCGATGGCGAGTGGAACGCCGGATGGGCGAGGTGCGAGCGGGCGTTGTCCTCGGCCAGGGTGGCCACCTCGAAGTCGATGAGGACAAGGCGCTTGTCGTCGTGGGTCACCAGGATGTTCTCCAGGTGCAGGTCGCCGAATACCACGCCGCGCTCGTGCAGCGCGGCCACCGCCGCGTCGACCCGTTCGAGCATGCCGAGCGCCCATTCGACATAGTCGGCGAGATCCTGCTCGGTACAGTTCGGGTGGCTGAGTGGATAACGCTGCACCAGCAAACGCCGCAGTGGATTTCCGTCGACGAATTCCTGCACCAGGAAATGGTGGTCGCCGAGCGTGAAATAGTCGTGCACGGCCGGCACCACGTCCAGGCCGGCGAGGCGCTGGAGGATGTCGCGTTCATGCGAGACCCGCGTCACGGCGTCCCGGCCGGCCACGTCGAGTCCGGCGTACGGCCGGCCCTCCTTGAGCACGACCTGTTCGTCGGTGCGCAGGTCCCGGCCGTAGTACACGCCGCCGCCGTTGGAGAACTGCAGCGCGCTCTCGATCTGGTAGGGCAGGCCGGTTGTCGTCACGGCGGCCCGCGCGGCGAGGTGGGGTTCGAGGAACTCGGGCAGCGACACCCACGGCGGGAGGGCGAAGGTGGCGCCGCGGACGTCCGGCACGAGCTTGCCGTCGCCGTCCTCGAGCGCCAGCACCCGTTCGCCGTTCTCGGCGATGCAGTGCCGTTCGGCGAAACCGCCGTAGCGTACGAAAAGCGGTCCGTCGCCATAACGCAGGTCGCTGAGAATGTACGGGCCCTTGACGTCCTTGACGATTTCCTGCAGATCCGCGAGCGTGCTCGTCAACTGCGTCTCGTCGACCGGATAGATGGTCGCGAGTTTACCGCTGGAACCGCGGAACGCGGACTTGGAATTGAGCATGACCATGACGGACCGGCTGCGCAGGAACTTGAACGCGATGCC
This sequence comes from Pseudonocardiaceae bacterium, assembly GCA_036270375.1. Classification (GTDB taxonomy): domain Bacteria; phylum Actinomycetota; class Actinomycetes; order Mycobacteriales; family Pseudonocardiaceae; genus DATEPR01. Next base: position 15,349 of record DATBCR010000228.1, read on the forward strand.
GCGCGGCACACAATAGTCCCACAACAAGTCGAGTGCCCGCTCCGCGTCGTCGAGGCACGCCGAGACGTGGATCTTCCAGCCCTGCGACGGGAGTGCACGCTTCAGTGGTGCGTAGTTCATCCACGTGTCACTCGGCTTGTGCTCCCAGCCGTCCGGTGCTTCCCGTGCTGCGATGGGGAAGTCCGGATTCCGGGTAGGACTCTGCCGCATCGCGTCGTAGAAAAGCCGGTCGGCGAGGCAGTAGACCTCGTACTGTTCGCTCACCGGGCGCTCCCGCGAACGTCCGTGGTGTCATGGAAGTCAGTGATCCCAAGGCAGATCCAGGCCGTGCGGGGCAGATCGTCTATTATGGACATGGGACGGCCCACCGTGGCCCGGACCGCGGACGCGGTTCGTGACACAGGGTGGTCGAAGAAAACTGAGCCACTTTCACAGTATTCTTCGTGTCTGTCCATCATTCGCCAACAATCCCCGTCTGGCTGATCGAACGGCTTTCGTATCAATGCGCTCATCAGCATTGTCGGAAAGCCTCAAGATCGCCAAGCCGCCATTCGGTCACGGTGGTTGGTGCGTCTGAGTCTGACAACCCGTGAGTAGCACAGGAACCGGCACCTTCGGTGACCGACACCCCATGCCCGCTCGCCCACATGCCACAGCTGGCCAGGTGTGTAGTACGCCTGGCTAACGATCGACTCCTGTGTAACGGCCAGGTAAACGGAGTTCACTTGGCTCGGCCGTCCTCCTCACCAGCGTGGCGACCGGCGGCAGCACGATTCGGTCGGTAGCAGCGGTATGGACCATTGCTCCGCAACGTCCCGGTATTCGGAGCGTGGCTGGTCACGACCGCGCATCCCGGCCAGAAACGGACCAACCGCTGAGCCGATCGCCCACCGTTGGGCTATTCGCCGGCAGCCCGCAGCACGGCATTCGGCCGACGTATGGTCAAGACGAGGTTATCCACCGTCAGTACGAGTGGGCCGTCCACAAGGAGGATCCGACCGCAGAAGAACATGGTGGACGTGGTACCCGGAATCAGCTTCACCACTGTCCGCAACAGGCTCCCTGGGCCGACCGGGTGATGGAACGTCACCCCCCGGGTACCGGCCAGCACCGGCATGGCTGCGAACGGTCGCGCCCTTGTCCGCGCCCACAGCAGCGCGGCGCTCTGCGTGAACGACTCCAGCAGCAGCGCCTCCGGGTAGCGGTAGGCGTCGGTCGGCTGATTGGCGGGCAACCGCGCGTAGCACGGCTCGGCGCTGCTGACCGCCTTCAGCGTC
>DATBCR010000229.1:0-5605 GCA_036270375.1 Pseudonocardiaceae bacterium
CTGTTCGGCTTCTACAGCACCGGCGCCGGCAGTCTCTACCAGCCGACCAGCCCGGTCCGGGTGCTGGACACCAGGGCCCCGATCGGCGTGCCGGTCGCGGCGCCGATCGGCCAGAACAGCAGCATTCCGTTGCAGATCACCGGTAACAACAACGTGCCGCAGACCGGGGTGACCGCGGTCGTCCTCAACGTGACGGCGACCAACCCGACCCAGGGGAGCTTCCTCACGGTGTTCCCGGACGGCGTGACGCGGCCGGTGGCGTCGAACCTGAACTTCGGGGCCGGCCAGACGATCCCCAACTTGGTGACCGTCCCGGTCGGCAGTGATGGGCAGGTGGACTTCTACAACTTCCACGGTTCCGTCGATGTCGTCGCCGACCTGTTCGGCTATTTCACCAGCAGTGGCACGGGATTCAAGTTCCACGCCACCGCACCGCACCGGCTCGCCGACACACGGGACGGCACCGGCGTGACGGGCGGTCAGCCGACACCGATCGGTCCGGGCGGCGTGTTCAGCCTGCCCATCGACGGCTCGGCCGGTCCGGGCAACCCGGGTGTGCCGGCCACGTCGTCCGCGTTGGTGCTGAACGTGACGGTGACCGCGCCGACCGCGGGCAGCTTCGTCACCGTCTATCCGTCCGGGGTGGCGCGGCCGCTCGCGTCGAACCTGAACTTCTCGGCCGGCCAGACGATCCCGAACGCGGTGGTGACATCGGTGCAGGGTTCGAGCATCGACTTCTTCAACCACAGCGGCAGTACCCAGTTGGTGGTCGACCTGTTCGGTTACTACGCGACGACCTGAGTTTCCGGTGATCGGGCCGGCCCGGTTCGACCCCGCGCGGACGGGGCGGACCGGGCCGGTTCGCGTTCGCGCCGTACCGTGGCGCGGTGACCTCGCTGGCCGGCACGCGCCATCGGCTCGGCCCGCCGGTGCTGATGGCCGGTGGGCTCGCGGTCGTCGGGATCGCCGGCTACGGGTTCGTGGCGCTGGCCGGGCACACGCTGTCCACCCGGGACGCGAGTTCGGTGTCCGCGCTGTACCTGTTGATCAACCTGATCGGGCCGGGCGCGTTCGCCGCGCTGGAACAGGAGACCAGCCGGTCGGTCAGCGCGCGGCTGGCCGTCGGTGGACGGGTCGGTCCGGTCGGCCGGCACGCGGCGGTGGTCGGCGGCGGGCTGCTCGTGGTGCTGATGGTGGTGCTGGCCGGGCTCGCGCCGGTGCTGGTGCCGAGCGCGCTCGGCGCGAACTGGGGGCTGTTCGGCGCGCTGGTGCTCGGCACGGTCAGTGCCGGCCTGGTGTATCTGGTGCGTGGCCTGCTCGGCGGTACCCGGCGGTTCAACGGCTACGCGGCGACCCTGGCCGGCGAGGGCGTCGCGCGGTTCGTGCCGTGCGTGCTCGTCGCGGTCAGCGGTGCGCCGAACGCCACGGTGTACGCGTTGATCTTCGCCTGTGGCTCCGTTTTCGGCGCACTGGCCGGGACGCCATGGCTGCGCCGCCCCGCCATTCCCGGCGAACCGGTCGACGTCGAGCCGGGGGGCACCGAGGTCGCCGGGATGGCGCGTCGGCTGGCGCTGCTCGTCGGGTCGACGGCATTGGCCCAGCTCGTGGCGAACCTGGCGCCGATCGTGGTCGCGGGGCGGCTCGGTACGAACACCGCCCTCGCCGCCGCGTTCACGTCGGCCTTCGTGCTCGTTCGGCTGCCGCTGACCGCGTTCGCGCCGGTCCAGGCGATGCTGCTGCCGACGCTCACCGCCGCCGCGACCCGCGGTGACCTGGTCGTGCTGCGCGGGAAGCTGCGGGTGATCGTCTGGTTGTCGGTCGCTGTGGGTCTCGCCGGCGTGTTGGTGTCGGGCGCGGTGGGGCCGTGGGCGGTGCGGGTGCTGTTCGGCGCGCATACCCGGCTGGCCTGGCCGGTCCTCGGCGCACTGGCGGCCGGCACGCTGCTGCTGATGGTCGCGCAGGTGCTGCAACCCGGGCTGGTCGCGCTCGGCCAGCACCGGCTGGTGACCGGATCCTGGCTGCTCGGTTCGGTAGTCCTGGCAGGTCTGCTGTTCCTGCCCGGCGATCCGCTGCGGGCCGCCGTGTTCGCGCAGTTGGCCGGCTCGGCGCTGGTGGTGGCCGGGATGGCGGTCACCCTCCGCCGATTCACCCATAGGTGACGGGTACGGCGGGTACCTGTCCTACCCTGTACGCCGTGCCGAACGAATCCTCCCCGGAGCGCGCGCTGATCGTGGTGCCCGCCTGGAACGAGGAGCAGACGGTCGGCGACACGATCCGGGAAATCCGCGTCGCCCTGCCGGGTGTCGACGTGCTGGTGGTGGACGACGGCTCGACCGACCGCACCCGCGCGATCGCCAGGGCCGAGGGCGTCATGGTGCTGGAGCTGTCCTACAACCTCGGCGTCGGCGGCGCGATGCGGGCCGGGTTCCGCTACGCCGTCCGGCACGGCTACACCGCCGTCGTGCAGGTCGACGCGGACGGCCAGCACAACCCGGGTGACGTGCCAGCCCTGCTCGCCAAACTGGCCGAAGCGGACGTCGTCATCGGTACCCGCTTCGCCAAGGACGACCGCTACCGCGCCAGCGGTCCGCGCCGCTTGGCGATGGTGGTGCTGGCCAAGGTGATGTCCCGACTCGCGGGCGCACCGCTGACCGACACGACGTCCGGCTTCAAGGCCACCGGCCGGCGCGCGCTGCCGCTGTTCGCCGAGCACTACCCGGTCGAGTATCTCGGCGACACGGTGGAGTCGCTGGTGATCGCGCTGCGCGCCGGCTGCCGGGTGGCCCAGGTGCCGACCACGATGCGGCCACGGCTGGGCGGCCAGCCGAGCCACCGGCCGCTGAAGTCCGCGATCTACCTGTGCCGGGCCACGTTCGCGCTGCTGCTGGCCCTGGTCCGGCGGTGGGACGGCGCGATCGGCGAACCGGCGAAACCCCAGGTCACCGACATCACCGACGAAGTGGTCCTGTGAACTCCTACCTGGTCGCGCTGGTCGGCAGCCTGCTCGTGCTGGCCGGCATCTTCGAACTGCTCCGGCGGCGTCAGCTCAGCGAGAAGTACGCGGTGCTCTGGCTCGTCGTCGGGATTCTGTTGGTGGTGCTGACGATCTTCCCCGGCCTGCTGTCGAGGATCAGCCGCGCGGTCGGCGTTTCGCTGCCGTCCAACCTGTTGTTCTTCGTGGGGATCGTCTTTCTCGTCGGCGTCGCGCTGCACCTGTCGTGGGAGCTGTCCCGGCTGGAGAACGAGACCCGCCGCCTTGCGGAGGATCTGGCCATCCTGCGGCTGGAAGTCCAGCAGCAGGCCAAGAAGACGGCGGAGGACGAGAACCGCTGATGGCCACTGTGGACATTCTGATGCCGTACTACGGCGACGTGCCACTGATGCGGGCAGCGGTCCGCAGCGTGCTGGCACAGGACGATCCGCGCTGGCGGCTCACCGTCGTCGACGACGGCCGGGCGGACGGCGTGCCCGAATGGTTCGCCGGCATCGACGACGAGCGGGTGCGGTACCTGCGCAACGACCGGAATCTAGGCGTGACCGGCAATTTCAACCGCTGCCTGAGCCTGGTGGAGCACGAGTTCGTCGTGCTGATGGGCTGCGACGACCTGCTGCTGCCGCACTACGTCCGTACGGTGCTCGCCGTGCACGACGACGTGCCGGGCGCGGCCGTCGTGCAGCCAGGGGTCGTCGTCATCGACGGCGCGGGCAAGCCGGTCCGCACGCTGGCCGACGAGGCGAAACGCCGGCTGTACGCGCCGAAGCACTCGGGCAGGCACTCGGGCCGGCTGACCATGAGCGGCGAACCGCTCGCGGTCAGCCTGCTGCGCGGCGACTGGCTGTACTTTCCGTCGTTGTGTTGGCGGGCATCGACAATCGCGGGCCTGCGCTTCCGGGACGACCTCGGCGTGATCCAGGATCTCGCGTTCCTGCTCGAACTCGTCCAACGCGACGCGCGGCTCGTGGTGGACGATGCGGTGTGCTTCGAGTATCGGCGGCACACCGGCAGCGAGTCGTCGTCGACGGCGGTGCACGGCTCACGTTTCGTCGAGGCGGGCCGGTTCTTCGCCGAAACGGCGGTACGGATGACCGAGCACGGCTGGCCGACGGCGGCCCGCGTGGCGCGCCGGCACCTGTCGTCCCGGCTGTTCGCGCTGACGCTGCTGCCGAACGCGTTGCGCCAACCCGGCCGGCCCGCGGTCGGCGCACTGGCCCGGCACGCGTTCGGCCGGCCGAAACCGACCACGGCGGCTCGGTAGAGTCCCGTCATGCCCGCGGCAGGTGCCACCGACGGCTCGGACTACACCGACCGGCTGATCCGCCTGGAACAGCCGAAGTGGAAACGGGTCCTCGACGTGCAGGCGCCGTACCGGTGGCACGTCCGGCGGCTGTTCGGCGACCGGGAGGTGCTGGACGTCGGCTGCGGTATCGGCCGCAACCTGGCGCACCTCGCGCCACGCGGCGTCGGCGTCGACCACAACGAGCACTCGGTGGACGTCTGCCGCCGACGTGGCCTGACCGCGTTCAGCACGGCGGAGTTCGGCGCGACCGAGTACGCCCGCCCCGGCCGGTTCGGTGGCCTGCTCGCCGCGCACCTGATCGAACACATGCCGAGGCCGACGGCGGTCGAGGTGCTGGCCGGCTATCTGGACTGGCTGGCGCCGGGCGCGCGCGTCGTGTTCATCTGCCCACAGGAGCGCGGCTACACCACCGACCGCACGCACGTTGCGTACACCGACCTGGACGGCCTGGCCGATGTGGCCGGTCAACTGGGGCTGGACGTAGAGCGACGGCTGTCCTTCCCGCTGCCGCGCTTCGCCGGCCGGATGTTCGCGTACAACGAATTCGTCCTGGTTGCCGCCAAACCGGTCTGATTTGCCTGGTGTGCGCGGGAGGTCGACCTGGCAGGATCTGTCCCGGGTCGGGGCATTTAATTCCGTTTCGAGGGGGCTTTCCTGTGAGATCCGCCAGATTCGCCGCGCGCGTGACCGGCTTGGCCGTCACGGCGCTGTGCCTGTCCGCGTTACCCGCGACGGCCGCGCCACACCCGGCCACGACCCCGGCCGTTCCGGCATCGATCAACTGACCAACGTGATCCCGGCCGGCACGACGGCGGCCGTGTTCAACCTTCAGCGTGTCGCCTTGCTTGGTGCAGTGAAAACCGCGTGAACCTCCGTAGATGTCTGCTTTCGTTGTTAGCGTTTTCCCGTGCCGTGGCAGCCATCGCAGGTGACCAATTGGAGACTTGTTCCCTCGTTAGGATATGGATTGGGTCGGTTTTCCTGCCGCGCGCCGCGACCTTGACAGAAGGTGCAAATGGGTCGGGCTGGCAGGGTGGAAGCCTGGCGACTGGTGTCACCGCCGCCGAAGAAGGAGCCGCTCGTGGTGCGCTCGGGCGCGGAAATGGGACTGGATCTGCCGGAGTAATCGCCGCCGTTGCCGCGCCGGATGGCTGCCACGACTGCCCAGAAGATGAGGGCGGGAATCGCGATGACGCCAAGAACGATCAGCCAGACAGATGCTGTGCGCACGGCGCTGTCGGGTGCGATGCTGTTGGTTCCGGCCGTCGCAGGGGGAGATGAGTCTGCGGATTGCGCCGAGGTCAGGC
>DATBCR010000230.1:0-2215 GCA_036270375.1 Pseudonocardiaceae bacterium
GCCGGGGACCCTGCGCCGTCGGCGCTGTGGATATGGGTCGGCCTGACCGGACTTGCGCTGGCCGTCGCGGTGCTGGGTTGGCGCGGCAGCAGGTGGTGGCGCCGGTCGGTGTCGCTGCTGGCGGTGCCGCTGTGCCTCCTCAGCGCGGGTGTGGCGTTGAACCTGTGGGTGGGCTACTTCCGAACGGTTCAGGCCGCCTGGAATGAGGTGACCGCGGGCCCACTGACCGACCAGACCGATATGGACACGGTCACCGCGATGCGGCAGAAGGGCGAGGTCCCCTCGCATGGAGCCCTCGTACCGGTGACCATTCCCGCCAGCGCATCGGGTTTCAAACACCGCACCGAGCTGGTTTACCTGCCGCCGGCATGGTTCGCCGGGAACCAGCCTCACCTGCCGACGGTGATGATGATTGCCGGCGAGTTCAACACGCCGTCGGACTGGCCGCGCACCGGAAACGCGATCGCCACCATCGACCGGTTCGCGGCGGCACACGGCGGGAATGCGCCGGTGTTCGTGTTCGTCGACGTCGGCGGGTCGTTCAACAACGACACCGAATGCGTCAACGGACCCCGCGGCAACGTGGCCGACCACCTCACCAAGGACGTCGTGCCGTACGTCGAGTCCACGTTCGGAGTGAGCAACCGGGCCGCCAACTGGGGCATTGTGGGCTGGTCGATGGGCGGCACGTGTGCCGTCGACCTGACTGTGATGCACCCGGAGTTGTTCAGCACTTTCGTCGACCTCGCCGGGGACATGGGACCCAGCGCGGGTACCAAGGATCAAACCATCGCCCGGGTGTTCGGCGGCGATGCCGCCGCATGGGTGGCCTACGACCCGACCACGGTGATCACCAAACACGGCCCTTACCAGGGCGTCTCGGGGTGGTTCGGGATCTCGTCGGACGCCCCGGTTCAGCACCGCGGCGGCGGGCCCAATCCGAACGCGGTCGGCCTTGGCGGCCAGGACGCAGCCGGTAATCCCGGCGACCAGACCGACGCGGCGAATTCACTGTGCACGCTGGGCCGCGCCAACGGCATCACGTGTGCGGTCGTCACGACGCCGGGTAAACACGACTGGCCGTTCGCCGCCGACGTGTTCACCTCGTCCCTGCCGTGGCTGGCCGGCCAGATCGGCACACCGGGCGTCCCGACGGTCCCGCTACCCGGCGCGGGTGGGGGCCCGTCCCCCGCGTCGGAGCCCGCAGCCCACCGCTGAACGCCGGCTGTCGCCGTTGTCCGGATAATGGACGGGATGACCGACGGCCCCCTGATCGTGCAGTCCGACAAGTCCGTGCTGCTCGAAGTCGACAATGAACAAGCGGGCGCCGCGCGCGCCGCGATCGCCCCGTTTGCCGAGCTGGAGCGGGCACCCGAACACGTCCACACCTACCGCATCACTCCGCTGGCGCTGTGGAACGCCCGCGCCGCGGGCCACGACGCCGAGCAGGTCGTCGACGCGCTGGTGTCCTTCTCGCGCTACGCGGTCCCGCAGCCGCTGCTGGTCGACATCGTCGACACCATGGCCCGCTACGGACGGCTGCAGCTGGTCAAGCATCCCGCGCACGGCCTGACGCTGGTCAGTTTCGACCGCGCGGTGCTCGAAGAGGTTCTTCGCAACAAGAAGATCGCGCCGATGCTGGGCGCCCGCATCGATGACGACACCGTCATGGTGCACAACAGCGAGCGCGGCCGGGTCAAGCAGATGCTGCTCAAGATCGGTTGGCCCGCTGAGGATCTGGCCGGCTATGTCGACGGCGAGAAGCACGCGATCAGCCTCCACCAGGACGGCTGGCACCTGCGTGACTACCAGGAGATGGCCGCCGACTCGTTCTGGCAGGGCGGCTCTGGCGTGGTGGTGTTGCCGTGCGGTGCGGGCAAGACCCTGGTGGGTGCGGCGGCAATGGCCAAGGCCGGCGCGACCACGCTGATCCTGGTCACCAACACCGTGGCAGGCCGGCAATGGAAGCGCGAGCTGGTCAACCGGACGTCGCTGACCGAGGACGAGATCGGCGAATACTCCGGGGAGAAAAAGGAGATCCGGCCGGTCACCATCGCCACATATCAGGTTGTCACGCGGCGCACCAAGGGCGAATACCGGCACCTGGAGTTGTTCGACAGCCGCGACTGGGGCCTGATCATCTACGACGAGGTGCACCTGCTGCCGGCGCCGGTGTTCCGGATGACCGCGGATCTGCAGTCGCGGCGGCGCCTCG
>DATBCR010000231.1:0-5463 GCA_036270375.1 Pseudonocardiaceae bacterium
GGGCCTTGTCGGCGCGGCCGGAGCCGGTGACGGCGGCCTTCACCTCACTGGGGGTGTGGAACACCACGGGCAGGTTCCGGCGGGCCGCGATCAGCGCGACCACGCCGCCGGCCTGCGCGGTACCCATGGCGGTGCGGACGTTGTACTGGCTGAACACCCGCTCCACGGCCACCACGTCCGGCCGGTACTCGTCCAGCCACCGCTCCACCTCGCCGGCGAGCAGGAGCAGACGCCGAGCCAGATCGTCACCGACCGGCGTGCAGACGACGCCCACGGCGACACACCGGACCGTGCGGCCGGCTCCCCCGTCCACCACACCGAGGCCGCAGCGGGTCAGCCCAGGGTCGACGCCCAGCACCCGCACGACCCGCTCCTTCCCACGCCACAGCGACGAACACCCGTTCGAACCCTACGGGGTCGGAGCGCAACCACCAGCGTCGACACGCTGTTCGGGTCAAGCGGGTACGGGCTTCGCCAGCACGACCATGTTGATGCCGGCGGCGTCGGTGTCCTTGCCGACCGGCTCGTAGCCCGCGTTCCGGTAGAGCCGGATGCTGTCGGTGCTCACTTCGCCCGTGCGGAGCCACAACGTGCGCACACCGGCCGGCACCGCGGCCTCCAGCGCGCCCAGCAGTGCCCGCCCGACACCCCGGCCCCGCACGTCGGGTGCGACTGCGAACCGGGCCACCTCCATCCGGTCGCCGTCCGGTCTGCCGCGCACCGAACCGACCAGTCGACTGCCCAGCCACGCCCCGAACACCAGTACGTCCGGCGCGTTGATGTCGGCCAGGATCTGGTCGATTGTTTCGCGCAGCGGCGGCACGTCGGGCGCCGAATATTGCTGCGCCACGGTCACATACGCGGCCAACTGCACGGTCAACAACTCACCGGCATCCGCCGGGCCGGCCGGCGCGATCCGCAACGTCCTCACGGACCGTCCACTCCGGGCGTCCAGCTCTCCGGCCGGCCGCTCACCGTGAGCACCCGCTGCCACGCGCGGAACCCGTCGGGAGCGTCCGGCTGCCACGGCCAGTTGCCCTGCGGCGTCGGCACGACGATCTGCAGGGCGGCGAAATCCCCCTTGGCGTACAACAGGAACGCGCTGCCGAGGTACTCCTTGTACCAGGCCTTCGCGACCTGCTCGAACACCACCGGCACGCCCTCGAAGAACCCGTCGTACACGGTGCCGGCGAGGAACCGCTCACCCGCGCCGGCACGCGTCACGTACGCGCTGAGCAACACCTGGGACACCTCGGCCGGCAGCCCGACCACCACCGCCTCGGCCACCCCGAACCGCCGCCACGCCCCGACGGTGAACGCGTAGGGCGCGTAGTCACGTCCGCCGGCCACCTGCACGATCGCGTTGCCGTGCTGTTCGGCCTGGTCGAGCAGCCAGCGGCGGAACTTCTCGTCCGCAGCGGTGAGTCGGTGGGGTGGCACCGCGCCATTCTGCGACACCGCCGTGTGCGGTCGCGGTCAGGGGCGGCTACGCGTCCAGTGCCGCCATGACGTCGTCGCTGACATCGAAGTTCGCGTAGACGTTCTGCACGTCGTCACAGTCCTCGAGGGCGTCGATAAGGCGGAACACCTTGCGCGCGCCGTCGGTGTCCAGCGGCACGGTCATCGACGGCAGGAAGCTCGCCTCGGCCGACTCGTAGTCGTAGTCCGCGTCCTGCAGCGACTTGCGCACCGCGACCAGGTCGGTCGCCTCGGACACGATCTCGAAGCCGTCGCCGAGGTCGTTGACCTCCTCCGCGCCCGCGTCGAGTACCGCGAGCAGCACGTCGTCCTCGCTCAGGCCGGCCTTCGGCACGATCACGACACCCTTGCGGTTGAACATGTACGCGACCGAGCCCGGGTCGGCCATGTTGCCGCCGTTGCGGGTCATCGCGGTGCGCACCTCGCCGGCCGCCCGGTTTCGGTTGTCGGTGAGGCACTCGATGAGCACGGCGACCCCGTTGGGCGCGTAGCCCTCGTACATGATCGTCTGCCAGTCCGCGCCGCCGGCCTCCTCGCCCGCGCCGCGCTTGCGCGCCCGCTCCACGTTGTCCGCGGGCACGGAGTTCTTCCGCGCCTTCTGCATCGCGTCGTACAGCGTGGGGTTGCCGTCCGGATCACCCCCGCCGGTTCGCGCGGCGACCTCGATGTTCTTGATCAGCTTCGCGAAAAGCTTGCCCCGCTTGGCATCGAGGTGGGCCTTCTTGTGCTTCGTCGTGGCCCACTTGGAGTGGCCGCTCATCATCAATCTCCATCAACTCATGACCCTGTCGCCCCCGGCGGCAGGGTCAGCTGTCCTGGACCATCCGGACAAAGTACTCGTGCACCCGACCGTCGCCGGTCAGCTCCGGATGGAACGCGGTGGCCAGTATCCTGTCCTGCCGAACCGCGACGATCCTACCTGCGGCGACCCCCGCGGCCGGCGAATCGGGCACGGTCGCCAGCACGTCCACGTGGCCGGCGGCGGACTCCACCCACGGCGCGCGGATGAACACCGCGTGCACCGGACCGCCGTGCACACCGGCGAAGTCGAGGTCGGACTCGAACGAGTCGACCTGCCGGCCGAACGCGTTGCGCCGCACCACGATGTCCAGCGCGCCGAGCTGGTGCTGGTCGGGCCGGCCGTCGCGCAGCTCCTTGGCCAGCAGGATCATCCCGGCACACGACCCGTAGGCGGGCATGCCGTCGCCGAGCCGGGCGCGCAGCGGGGCCAGCAGCTCGAACGTGTCCAGCAGCCTGCTCATCGTGGTGGACTCGCCACCGGGCAGTACAAGACCGTCCACCTTGGCCAACTCGGCCGGGCGGCGCACCGGTTCGGCCCGTGCACCGGCCGCCCGCAGCGCGGCCAGGTGCTCGACGACGTCGCCCTGCAACGCCAGCACACCCACCAACGGACTCACCGTGCCGCCTCCCAAGTTTTCACTCCCAACTACGGGAAACACTACGCACTGTGTCCCCATCAGGGGTGTTCGGGTGGCATCCAGCGCACAGACCGATATGGCTCAGCGAACGCCAAGCAGCCGCAGCCCGGCCGTGGTCAGCACGGCGGCCGTGACCACTACGAGGAACGGCAGCCGTCGAACCGCCAGCACGCCGCCCACCAGCACGCCCGCCGGCCGGGCCCAGCCGGCGAAGCCGTGGCCAGCGGTCAGGGCGGCGGTGGCCACCAAAGCGACGAGCAACACGCTGGCGGCCACGGACAGTAGCCGTCGGGCACGTTCGCCGAGCTGGATCCGGCCGTGTAGAAGAGGGCCGGTGATGCGGAAGGCGTAGGTGCCGGCGGCCAGCAGCAAGATCGCGAACATGGTCATGACCGGCGCACCGCCCGGCGACGGGCCGGGTGGTCGTCGGACCGCTGCTCGGCGGGCGGGCCGGCGGCGAGAAGTCCGAGCAGGGCGAGTGCGACCGGTACGCCGGCCGGCAGGAAGGGCGTTGCGGCAAGGGCGACCGTGCCGCCGACCAACGCGGCCCGCAGGGTGCCCGCGTCCCGCAGCGACGGCAGGACCAGCGCGAGCAGCACCACCGGCGCGGCGGCGTCCAGGCCGAGCGCGTTCGGGTTGCCGATCAGGCGGCCGGCCAGCACACCGCCGAGCACGCCGACGTTCCACACCACGAACAGCATCAGCCCGCACGTCAGGTACGCGGTTCGGCGGCGGGGCAGATCCCGTTGTGCCATGGCGAAAGCGACCGATTCGTCGATCATGACGTGGGCGCCGAGCAGCCGGGTCGGCAGGCGGGTACCGAGCGCGTCCGCGACCGCGAAGCCGAACGGCAGGTGGCGGGCGTTGAGCACGAGTCCGGTAATGGCGGCCGCGATCGGGTTGCCGCCGGCCAGCACGATGCCGATCGCCGCGAACTGCGCGCCGCCCGCGAAGACCAGCAGCGACATCGCGACCGGCACCCATGGGGCCTGGCCGCCGGACACCGCGATGGCGCCGAAGGACGCCCCGACCACCCCGTCGGCCACGCAGACCAGCCCGATGTCGCGGAGCAGCGCGCGATCCATCGTTCGCCAGAATGAACGCATGTCCACTAGAATGAACACACGACGACCGTTCGTCAAGCCGAACGACACGACTTCTGGAGCGAACGATGACTGCTCAGGGCGGCACACCCACCGGCGCGCCGCTGGCCCTGATCGCCCGCTCGATCCGGCGCGAACGCGACCGCGTCGGCATCTCGCTCTCCGAACTGGCCAAGCGCGCCGGTATCGCGAAATCCACGCTGTCCCAACTGGAATCGGCCACCGGCAACCCGAGCGTCGAAACCCTGTGGGCGTTGGGTGTCGCGTTGGGCGTGCCGTTCAGCCGGCTGGTCGACCCGCCGAGGACGGTGATCACGGTGGTCCGGGCGGGCGAGGGTCCGGTGTTCCACTCGGAGCGGGCGAACTACGCGGCGACCATGCTGTCCGCGTGCCCGCCGGGTGCGCGCCGGGACATCTACGTGGTGCGGGCCGGGCCGGGCGTGCCGAAGGAGTCCGATCCGCACGGGCCGGGCACGGTGGAGCACGTGTGGATCGGCGCCGGAAAAGCGCTGGTCGGACCGGCCGGTGAATTGGTAGAACTGTGCGCGGGCGACTACGCCACCTACCCGGGTGACGTGCCGCACGTATTCGAGGCGACCGAGCCGGGGACCACGGGGATGATCGTGATGGAACACGTCTGAGTCGCCGACGACATGAGGGGCCACGGGGATGGATATCGCCGCGGATGTGTTCCTGGAGACCGAACGGTTGGTGCTGCGCCGTTTCACCATGGCCGACGAGGACAACCTGTTCGAACTGGACGGCGACCCGGACGTGATGCGTTACATCACCGGCGGACTCGCGACGCCGCGCGCGGAACTGCGCGACGACTACCTGCCCGCGTATCTGAACTATTACCGCCGGTATCCCGGTTACGGATTCTGGGCCACGGAGGAGAAGTCCAGCGGCCAGTTCATCGGCTGGTTCCACCTTCGACCGGGTCCCGACGACGCGGCGGACGTCGCCGAGTTGGGCTACCGGCTGCGGAAGTCCGCGTGGGGCAAGGGATACGCCACCGAGGGTGCGCGTGCGCTGATCGACAAGGCGTTCACCGAATTCGGCATGCGACGGGTGTACGCGCTGACGATGTCCGTCAACACGCGGTCCCGCCGGGTGATGGAGCAGTCGGGGTTGCGGCTCATCCGCACGTTCCACCTGGACTGGCCGTACCGCATCGAGGGCGAGGAATTCGGCGACGTCGAATACGCCCAGACCAAGGACGAATGGGCCGCCGAACGATCATGAGCCGGCGGCCGACAGGCCACCACGGTGCGACGGCGGATCGGCAGTGGCGTGAGCACAACGATCGAGCAGATGCATGCAAACTGGGTGCATCGGCGCTAGACTGCATGCATGGCCAGAACAATTCAGATTCGCGACATCGACGATCAGACATACACCGTTCTGCGTACCAGGGCGGCCGCCGACCACCTTTCGCTAGC
>DATBCR010000232.1:0-6074 GCA_036270375.1 Pseudonocardiaceae bacterium
AGACCGATAGCCGCAGGTGACAAACAGGGCGGGCGTTTACCATGTTCACGGGCCACCAAGCCCACGCCGGCGTAGCTCAACTGGCAGAGCATCCGCCTTGTAAGCGGAAGGTCAGGGGTTCGAATCCCCTCGCCGGCTCCACCGTCCACCAGTGGTTCAGGCACGAGTTCTAGCGTGGCTCCCATCAGCCGCGCGCGGATTGACCGACGACGCCGGAGTCGAGCGATCCGGACCCGCCTGCTGTCTGGGTCGATGAGCTGCGCAAAGCCGGCACGGGGCACTCTGCTGTGGACCGCGATTGGAGACGGCTCCGCGTCCACGAGGTCGAGGCCTCGACCCACGAAGGTTCGAGGCGTACTGGCACCTGCACATCGGCCCGGCAACGGCACCCGGGGATCGATCACTGTGCCGAAGACCTGCACGACTGTCGGGTTGTCCGCCACACAGACCGCCTGGCCGGCCATAAGTTGGCGGCTATCCCGACCGTGACTGCGTCAAGTCCGCCTGCGAGGCCATCGAGTGCCCGCCGCACATCGGCAAGCGCTGGCAACTCAACAACCTTGAAGATCCACTACGTGGTGCCGCCCGGTCGGTCGGCGACAGCGGCCGCCGACCTTGATCTTTCGACATCAACCAGAGCCAACGGCCATGTGCGAACTGGCCGTCGTGGACCAGGGGTTATGTAAGGCGACCAACTCCCGACCTCGATAGGGTGAACCTCCGTGCCAATTTGACAACAGGGTAAATCTGGGTAACATGCCGCGGCTTGTTGCTCGCTATTGGCTTGTTAGGTCGCTCATAGCCTTGTAGTTGAGTGGTGACTAGTCGGACCGATCATTTCCGACCGCTCAACGATTCAGATCTGTCATTCACAGCTTGACTCAGCCAAGGTTCGACTCATCGGTTAGTAGGCTCGTGGGCGGTACACAAGCGGCCCTTCACGGGGCCGCTTGTGCATCCACCGGCCGATCGCACGCCGTCATAGCTTGTACGGCGGGACAGCGCGCGACGGATAACTGCTGACCGAAGGAGTCCTCATTATGACTGTTGGCACGACAAAAGTGCCAGAGCCACCTCGCCAGTCAGCCCGGACAGTGTCCCAACCCGCCCGAGTGAGGTTCTTCTGGTCCGAATGGCTCGCCCATGAGCTGTCTCGGGTGATGGATGACTGGGGACGCACGCTGCGGGCAACCGTGCTCGTTCTCTTGGCGGTTGGTTGCACCGTCCTGTTGGTGGCGGTCACGGGTCTCGATCTGGGCGCCCTGGTCGGAAGGTAGCCGGAACGATCAGACGGTCGCGATCTACGTGAGCCGTCCGCGTGAGCGCGAGGGTAGCTCTCGTAGATCGCGACCGTGGGCTGCAGCTCATCTGAGTTGGAGTTCCACAACCGCCACGATGCGGCACTCACCTATCACAATCTCGGGGCTGCGGTCAGTTGGCAGCAGCTTACGGGCGGCTTTGACGGCAACGATGTCGGATTTCTTCGTGCAGAAAGAGATATTGACGCAGAAGCGTACGGCGAAAACTCGATTCGCTCGACGACCGGAGTATCGCGGACGAACTGATGCGCACGCTGGACGAGCTCGGCGGCCGTTGGCATTTGCGCAAGCACGGGAAGTGCGTCACGTCAAGCGGTGGGCGGTTGAGCACGGAGAGTTACTTCAGTGTTGAATCAGCTTGTCTGGTGAGAAGGTGCGTGAATGCCGGCAAGTGGCTCGATCAGCCTTGATAGCCGGTTTCATCGATCTTGTTTGGTGCGGGCTCCGAGTTCATCCACCCCGTGGTCGCGGTTGCATTCCGTTGCTGGTGTAAGCATGGCCACTAACGCGCACTACTTGGGGGTAAAGGATGTCAGAGCAGCGAAAACCGTTCGGGGCGGAGTTGCGTCGACGGCGGATGGATGCCAAGTTGTCGCTCTCCGGCCTGGCCAAACTGGTGCACTACAGCAAGGGCTATCTGTCCAAGATCGAGACTGGTTTGAAGTCGCCGACCGTTGAGTTCGCCAGGTCCTGCGATGCGGCGTTGGGTGAGAACGGCGAGCTGGCGGCGTTGGCCTCGGGCAGCCAGGCGGACAGGCGTTTGGTCGACAGCGCCGGTGACAGCGACCGCATCCTCTACGAGGCGCTGACCGGCATCGACTCACCCTTGCCGCTGAACGCGTTCGGTTCGCCGGAAAGTCTTGCGGCCACGGCTGCCGACCACATGACCGTGTCGGTATTCCGTACGCTGTTCGCCCAGTCCATCCAGTTGGGCGAGTTGGTGAGCAGCGGGGTGGTGTTGCCGACCGTCGTCACACATGCGCGGACGTTGTGGTCGCTCGCGTTGGCCGCGCCACCGTCTACCCGTCCTTTACTGGCGACCTTGGCCACATTGAATACCACATATGCCGGCTGGCTCGCGTTGGAATCCGGTGACGACCATGGCGGAATGCGCTGGAGTCGCACGGCGGTACGGTTAGCCAGAACGGTCGACAACCCGGATTTGCTGGTCTATACGCTCATTCGTGAAGCACAGGTGGCGATCTTCCGCGACGATCCGGCGCACGTTCTCAAATTGGTGGCCGAACTGCGGACCATTCCGGACGTCTCGCCGCGGTTCCGGGCCGTTGTGGACCATCGCGAGGCGCAGGCATACGCGATGATGGGCGAGTACACCCTGTGCCGGCGTCTGCTTGATCAATCGGTCGAAACAATGCTGGACGTCGACGGCAGCCCAACTCTTGGCGGCGCGCCGCTGCCGCCGATGGCCGGCTGTAACTTCAAGATCGGCGGGGTCATCGTCGGCTGGTGCCTGTACGTGCTTGGCCGGCCGGGCGAAGCGGCCGCATCGCTGGATCAGGAACATCCGCGTATCGACAGCACGCATCGCAGGGCGGGGGCGCGGTTCGGCGTTCGGCGTGCGTTGGCCCATGCGGCTTCCGGCGAGATCGATCGTGCCTGTGAACTGGCCAACGGCCTGCTCGACGTCACCGCGGTGCTCGATTCGGCGACCGTTCGGATGGAGTTTCGCCGTCTCGCTCGCAAGCTGTCCCGCTGGCATTCACATGGTCCGGTGCGGGAGCTGAACCCTCGGCTGACAGCGGCGATGGCCGGTGGTCACGAGTAGGCGGGGCCGGCCCTCAGTCTCGGCCCTGCCACGTCGTGACGCACGCCTCGTTGCCCTCCGGGTCGGCGAGCACCCAGAACGCGGGTGCCTCGGCGTCGTACACCACGACGCCGCCCGCGTCGGTCGTCGCACGGATCCGGTCCAAGGCCTCGTCGTGCGGGACCGACACATCGAAGTGGATCCGGTTGCGTTGCGGCCTTGGCTCGGTCATCTCCTGGAACCAGATCGTCGGCCCCTGCCCGCTGGGGTCCATCAGCCCGTCGTTCGGCGGCGGACCCTCGTCGACATAGGCCATCACGGCTTTCCAGAACGGCCGGATCGCCCAGATGTCCAGCGCGTCGAGCGCGATCTCCAGCATCTGCACCCGCCGCGCGACACCCGGTACGGTCCGCAGCCCGCGATCGGCCAGCGCGGCCGAGATCTGTTCGGCCAGCAGTACGTCCAACCGGGTGATCGCCTGCGCCGCCGTGGACCGCAGCACGAGTTGGACGGCGTCGCCACGCAAGTCGAGCCGCAGGTGTCCGTCCGCGTCGGACCCGCAGGCCGCGATCGCGGCGGCGCCCGCCTCGGCCGCGTTGACAAGCGACGGCACCGGCACCGACGTCATGAGGGTGCCGAGCACGTGCCGCCAGCCGAGGCCGGTCACCGCGTCCGATGCGGCCTGCCGGGCGAGTTTTTCGTCGGTGTGCACCATGTTGACCATCATGCGGCACGACCCCGACAGTCCGCGCGACATGCCAGGATGGCCGGATGAACGAGGCGCGGGCACGACTGCGGATCGGCATTCTCGGCGCGGCCCGGATCGCGCCGAACGCGTTGATCAAGCCGGCGAAGGACAACGGGGACGTGGTGGTCGCCGCGGTCGCGGCGCGGGACCGGGCGCGGGCAACGGAATTCGCGGCCAAGCACGGGATTCCGACCGTGCACGACGGCTACGACGACCTACTGGCCGACCCGAGCCTTGACGCCGTCTACAACCCGCTGCCCAACGGGTTGCACGGCCGCTGGACGCTGGCCGCCGTGGCCGCCGGCCGACATGTGCTGTGCGAGAAACCGTTCACCGCCAACGCCGACGAGGCCGGGGTGGTCGCCGACGCGGCCGCGAAAACGGACCTCGTCGTGATGGAGGCGTTCCACTACCGGTACCACCCGGTCGCGCGGCGCATGCGGGAGATCGTGACGTCCGGCGAACTTGGCGAGCTGCGGCACGTCGAGGCCAGTTTCTGCTTCCCGCTGCCCAAGTTCTCCGACATCCGCTACCGGTTCGACCTCGCCGGTGGCGCGCTGATGGACGCCGGCTGCTACGCCGTGCACATGGTGCGCCTGCTCGGCGGTAGCGCGGAGCCGGAAGTGTTGTCCGCCAAGGCAAAGCTGCGCGGCACGGACGTGGACCGGGCGATGCGCGCCGAGTTGCGGTTCCCCGGCGGGCATACCGGCCGGGCCACGTGCTCGATGTGGTCGTCGGACGTGCTGCGGATCAGCGCACGGGCGATCGGCGAGCGCGGTGAGCTGCGGGTGCGCAATCCACTGGCGCCACAGCTCGGCCACATGATCACCGTGCGCACGGCCGACACTCGCCGAGTGGAACGGCTGTCCCGCCGCGCGTCCTACGCGTTCCAGCTCGACGCGTTCGCGGGCGCGGTGCTGCGCGGCGACACGGTGCTCACCGATCCGGCCGACGCGATCCGGAACATGGCGGTGATCGACGCGGTCTACCGGGCCGCCGGGCTGCCGCCGCGCGTGCCGAGCTGACACCGGCCACAGGCTCCGCTCACGACCGGCACAGCCGCCGCACAGCAACCGCTCCCAGTCTGGAGTCATGAACCAGCAGAACGAGCGGGCACGCGGCCTGCGCCGGGCCGGCCTGGTCACCGCGACACTGGCGGCGGCCGGCGTGGTCGGCACGGCGGGGGTGGCGGTCCTCGCGCACGCGGACACCGTCGCCAAGACCGTTGCCAAGTCCTCGGCCACCACCATGAGCAGTGCACCCACCAGCAGCGCACCCACCAGTAGTTCGAGCGGCAGTTCCAGTGGCACGTCCATCAGTTCCGGCACCGGTTCGGCGCCGCAGGCGCAGTCCGGCGGGTCGTGATCGACATGTCCACACTGGATCTGCTGCCGGTCGGCCCGGACACCCAGCAGTGGCCGATCTGGAGCACGACGGCCCGTATCGTGGTGCTCGACCCGGCCGCACTGCCGGCCGCCCGCGCGCTGGTGGACGGCGTACTGGCGGCCGTGGACGCGGCGTGCAACCGATTCCGCGCTGACTCCGAACTGCGCAGGCTCGACCTGGTGCACGGCCGGCCGACGGAGGTCAGCCCGCTGCTCGCGGCGCTGATCGAGACGGCCCTGACCGCGGCCGACCGGACCGGTGGCGACGTGGACCCGACGATCGGCATCGCGATGGAGTCGCTCGGCTACGACCGGGACCTCGCGCTGGTCGGGACGAGTGGCGTGCCGACGGTGGTCCGCGCGGCACCCGGCTGGCACCAGGTCCGCCTGGTCGGCCACAAGGTGACGATCCCGGTCGGTGTACGGCTCGATCTCGGCGCGACCGGCAAGGCGTTCACGGCGGACCTGTGCGCGACTCTGGCGGCCACGTCGTGCCGGACGGGCGTGCTGGTCAGCCTCGGCGGCGACCTGGCCACGGCCGGCGACGCACCGGACGGTGGCTGGCGGGTGCTGGTGTCGGACGGTCCCGGCGAACCGAGCTGCACCGTCCGCCTTGCCGCCGGGATGGCGATGGCCACGTCCAGCACGATCAGCCGACGGTGGCGACGCGGTGGCCGGCTGCTGCATCACGTGCTCGACCCGCGCACCTGTCAGCCGGCAGATCCGGTGTGGCGCACGGTATCGGTGGTGGCGCCGTCGTGCGTCGACGCGAACACGCAGAGCACCGCGGCCCTGGTGCGTGGCGCCACGGCACCGGCCCGGCTGCGGCCGCTCCGCCTGCCGGCCCGGCTGGTCGC
>DATBCR010000233.1:0-1870 GCA_036270375.1 Pseudonocardiaceae bacterium
CTGGTCGCGATCTGCGTCGGCACCGGACTCGCGGCGATCGCCGGGACCGGGCTGTTCGGACCGTGGGTGCTGCGCAACGTCATGGGCACGAAGGCGGACCTGTCCGCCACGTTCCTGATGGAACTGACCACCGGCACGCTCTTCCTGCTCGTGGCGAACGTCCTGCAGTCGGTGCTGACCGCGCTGAACCGGCAACAGACGGTTCTTGTCGCCTGGAGCCTCGGCGTGGTCACGATGATCGCGGTCTTCGCCGTACCGCTCGGCGTGCTGACCACGGCTGCCGTTGCGTCGATCGCCGGGCCGGTCGTGACCGCGGTCATCATGACCGCCGACGTACTGCGCATGACCGGGCGCCCGGCGCAACAGCCGGGGCCTGACGGGGAAACCCCCGCCAGGCCCCAAGACCGCTCAATCCGATCAATCCGACGAATCGTCAGCTCGCGCTGAAGTACCCGCCGAGGTCGGCGATCAGCCGCAGGCTGCCGCCGGATCCGTTGAAGAAGTTCACTCCGCTGTTGCTCGGCACGATCGCCAGGTTCGGCACCGCCTGGCCGGGCGCGAAGTTGAGGTTCGACACGGTCGGCCGAGTGCTGCCGGCCGGATACGCCGTCAGGTAGCCGCCCTGCTGAGTCGAGGCCACCGTCAGGTTGGCCAGGATCGCGGTCGCGCTGCTCGGGATCGGCAGGCCGAACACGGCGTTCGCCCCCAGCGGCGCGGTTGACGCGGAGCCGAGCTCGATCCGGGTGTCCACGATCCGGTCCGGGCCGAGCGCGTGGTACTTGGCACCGGAGGTGCCGGCGCTGAAGTATCCGGCCACGTCGGCGATCAGCTGAGTCGCGCCGCCGCCGTTGAAGAAGTCCACCTTGCCGTCCGCGCCGACCGGCACGATCACCAGGTTGGCGATCGTCTGGTTCGCCGTGAAGTTGAGGTTGGACACCCCTGGCCGGGTCACCGGGCCGCCGCCGGACGTCTGGTTCGGGTAGACGGTCACGTAGCCGCCCGCCGAGGGACCGACCACGGTCACGTTCATCGCGACCGCCGTGATCCCGGACGGGATCGTCACGCTGCCGATGGTCTTTCCGCCGACCGGCAGCGAAACGACGCCACCCGACGGGACCGCGCCGGCCGGCACGCCAGTGCCGTTCCGGGTGTCCATCGCGCGCACCGGGCCGACCGCCGTGTAGGTGGAGATGCCGGCGGCGCCCGAGTCGGAGGTGAAGTAGCCCGCGAGGTCGGCGACGAACTGCACCGTGCTCGCCGAACTGTTGGTGAGGTCCACCATGCCGTCCGCGCCGACCGGCACGACGACGAGGTTCGGCACCGTCTGGTTCGGGGTCCAGTTCAGGTTGGAGGTCGGCGGCGCCGTGGTGCCGTCCGGGTAGACCGTGGCGTAACCGCCGGCGGCGTTAGCGGTGACGGTGACGTTCAGCGCGACCGCGGTCACATTGCTCGGCGCGACGCCGTTGTTCCCGGTGATCTGCAGCTTAACCGTGCCGCCGGAGGCCGGAACGGGACCGTTGGCGCCAAGGTTGTGCCGGGTGTCCATGATGCGCGTCGGGCCGACCGGGACGTAGTAGCTCGCCGCGGAGGTGTTGCTCACCTGGCACGCGACGTTGACCACGCCCGGTGCGACCGGAGTGCCCCAGCCGGACGCCAGGTCATAGCCGTTGGTGGCCGGGTAGCTGAACGGGGCCTTATAGGCGGCGATACCGTTGTTGCCGGTGATCTGCAGCTTCACCGTGCCGCCGGAGGCCGGAACGGGACCGTTGGCGCCGAGGTTGTGCCGGGTGTCCATGATGCGCGTCGGGCCGACCGGGACGTAGTAGCTCGCCGCGGAGGTGTTGCTCACCTGGCACGCGACGTTGACCAC
>DATBCR010000234.1:0-1927 GCA_036270375.1 Pseudonocardiaceae bacterium
GCCGATGTCGGCCACGAACGAACGCTTGATCACGAAGTTCGCGCCCTCGCCCTGGCCGATTTCGCGGGCGATCACCTGGCGCACGATGTCCGCGTACGTGTCGTCGTCCACGTCGAAATGTTCGCCGGCCAACTCGATCGGTACGTCCGCGATTCGGCTGACCTGGGTGATCGGTACCGTTTCCTGTTCTGTGACGCGCATCGCGATCAGTGGGGCGCCGTCGTCGACGCATGCGAAGCCGCGTTCCGTGATCTGGCGGTACGGCACGATCGCCAGCAGTTCATGGCCAGGTCGGACCGCCGACGCCAAGGGCAGGCCGGCGAGGGTGTCCGGGGTGGAGATCTCGCCCGCCAACACGTCCAATGCGTCCGGGCCGGTCGTCTCCGGGCGGTGCAGCAGTGCGAATGCCGGCACGACGCCGGCCAGTGCACGGCCGAGCAGATCCGTTGTCATGGCAGGACCTCCTTGGTGGTGAGCACCACGGCGCACCGCTCGGCGGCGTACGTGACGGCCAACCGGTGGTAGTCCTGCGTGAAGTCGGCGACGGCGTCCGCGACCAGGAATGTCTCGATGTCGTTGGTGAATGCTTCCACCGCGGTCATCAGGACACCCACGTGCGCGTACACACCGCACACGATGAGCTGGTCACGGCCCGTGGCGCGCATCCTTGCCAGCAGGTCGGACTTGAAGAACGCGCTGTAGCGCCATTTCGTGAGCATCCAGTCGTCCTCGGTCGGCGTGAGTTCGTCCACCACCTGCCGGTCCACCGGATCCACCCGCATACCCGGACCCCAGAAGTCCTTCAGCAGTCCGCGTTCCGCCGCCGTCATGCCGCCCGGCTGCGCCGTGTACGCGACGGGCATGCCGAGTTCGACGGCACGTTCGCGCAGCGCCACCACGTTCCCGACCAACTGGGTACGGACGCCGTGCGGGAGCGGCTGCAGGAAGTAGCGCTGCATGTCGTGGATGAGCAGCGCCGCGCGGGCCGGGTCGACGGCCCACGCGGCGGTGTTCGCCGGCAGGGTCCCGGCCGACGGCATGGGGTAGTCCTCGATCGCGGGTATCCCGGCCATTTTTCCTCCCTGGAACTGCTGAATCGGATCGCGGACCGGCACGACGTGCGAGGGCTACACGCCGAGCGCGGCACCGCCGTCGACGGTCAGGTCGTGCATCGTGATGTGGCTTGCCTGTTCGGACAACAGGAACACCACGGCGTCCGCGACGTCCTCGGGTTGCGCCAGCTTGCCGAGCGGGATGCCGACGCGGTAGGCGTCAAGGCGGCCCTCGATGGTGTTGCGGCGCCCGGATTCGTCGTGCCACATCGAGCTGAGCATCGGGGTGTCGGTCGAGCCGGGGGCGACCAGGTTGCAGCGAATGCCGTACTTGGCCACCTCAAGGCCAAGACACTTGGTGAACATGGACGCGGCCGCCTTGGACGCGGCGTACGCGGCCATCTCGGTGCGTGGCGTGCCGGCGGCGTTCGACGCCACCGTGACGATCGCGCCGCTCGCTCGGGGCACCATGCGGTTCACGACGGCCCGCGACATCAGGAAGACGCCGTTGGTGTTGACCGCGAACGTCGCCGTCCAGTCGTCGTCGGTGAGGTTGCGCGCCTCGCCGAGGCGTAGTACGCCGGCCGCGTTCACCAGGAAGTCCATTGGGCCGAGGCGATCCTCCACTTCGGCCACAGTGGACTCGACGTCGGCTCTGTTGGTCACGTCCGCCTGGAACGCCTCGACGCGCAGTTCGTCCGCGACCAGCTTGGCCACGGTTTCCCGTAGCCGCACCAGATCCCGGTCGACGGCGCCGACCAGCGCGCCCCGCTCGCCGAGCGCGCGGGCAACGGCCGCGCCGATGCCGCCCGCCGCCCCGGTGACCAGGGCAACCCTGTGTTCCATCTGTCGAACCTCCAGGTTGGTCTAGAGAC